>NZ_CP099466.1:3300000-3555050 GCF_023921125.1 Arthrobacter caoxuetaonis | reverse complement strand
GCCCATCAGGGTTCTGGGAATCAGGGTCCAGGTCCGGGTTGAGCGTAGTCAGTCACATGAAAACTTAGCGCCGCTTGTGCTTCCCCCTTGATGCAGCAGGCGCAGCGCATATTGTCTTGGAGTAACCACCGTGAGCAAGCGGACTTTTCAGCCGAATAACCGCCGTCGTGCCAAGAAGCACGGCTTCCGCCTTCGCATGCGCACCCGTGCCGGCCGTGCCATTCTTTCTGCACGCCGTGGCAAGGGCCGTACCGAACTGTCGGCGTAAAACAGCCTTAGGTTTGTCGATGCTGCGTCAGCAGCTCTGTCCACCTCCCTCGGCGGCCTAATGCTGGCCGCGAGGAACCGGGTGCGTTCGTCGGCGGATTTTTCCCATACTGTACGTTCCGGCGCCCGAAACGGGCGCCGGAACGTAGTCTTATATGCAGTGCCCAACCCGGCCGCGCCCACGCGCGTCGGGTTCATTGTGTCGAAAGCCATTGGGAACGCCGTGACACGTAACCTCGTTAAGAGAAGACTGAGAGAAGCAGCAGCGCAGAGCCTGGCCCAGAACCCCACCGGGTTCGACATTGTCGTCAGGGCACTGCCGCCGGCGGCATCGGCATCTTGGGCGCAGTTAAGCGCGGATTATGCTGGTGCCCTCTCTGCATGCATTGGCAAGCTTTCGCGGCAGTGACCACAAAGGTGAGGGAGGGACATACGATGGGCCGCACCGGCAACCAACCGGCGAAGGCCTATGTTCCTGCTGTCCTCGTGAAGGCGCTACTGCGTTTCGTGTGGCATCTGCCCCGAAACGTCCTGATCGGGATTCTGAAGGTTTACCGCAAGCTCATCTCACCGCTGTACGGGCCGGTATGCCGCTTCTTTCCATCTTGTTCTGCGTATGCCCTTGAGGCCGTCACCGTTCACGGTGCGGTGAAGGGCACATGGCTGGCCGCCCGCCGGCTCATCCGCTGCCACCCCTGGAACGACGGCGGAGTTGACCACGTGCCCGAAGGCCGAAGGACCTGGCCGCAGGAATCAGTCCCCAGGATTATTGTGCTGAATCATCCCGTGATTCCGGCAGACGAAGACAGCCGCCCCGCGGCTTGAGGAGTGTAAATGGGTTTCTTCGACACGATCATGTTTCCATTCAAATGGGTGGTGTCATGGATCATGTGGATCTTCCACGAGGGATTTGTGTTCCTCGGGATGGATGCCGCATCCGGATGGACCTGGACGCTGTCCATCATTGGTCTGGTTATTGTCATCCGTGCCGCCCTGATTCCGGTTTTCGTCAAGCAGATCAAGGCGCAGCGCGGCATGCAGTCGCTGCAGCCGGATCTGCGTAAGCTCCAGCAGAAGTACAAGGGCAAGACGGACCAGCTCTCGCGCCAGGCGATGACGCAGGAGCAGATGGCCCTGTACAAGAAGCACGGCACGAACCCCTTCGCGGCGTGCCTGCCGATGCTGATCCAGATGCCGTTCTTCTTCGCCCTGTTCCAGGTGCTGAACGGTGTTTCCAACGCCAGCTCGGACGGCGAGGGCATTGGCGCTCTCACCCATGACGCCGTCGTCCAGTTCGATGAAGCCACGATCCTCGGTGCGCCGCTCTCCTCCTCGCTGCTGCACGGATTCGGCACGGAGGGCCACACTTCCGTTGTGGTTCTCTCGATCATCATGATCATCGCCATGACGGCGTCGCAGTTCATCACGCAGAAGCAGATCATGTCCAAGAACATGTCTGAAGAAGCGCTGCAGAGCCCGTTCATGCGCCAGCAGAAGATGATGCTCTACGTACTGCCGCTCGTTTTCGGCATCGGCGGCATCAACTTCCCGATCGGCGTCCTGATTTACTGGACCACCACCAACCTGTGGACCATGGCGCAGCAGTTCTTCGTGATCCGCCGCATGCCCACCCCCGGGTCTCCTGCCGCCAAGGCCCTGGCTGAGCGCCGTGCCCGCAAGGGCCTGCCGATGATGCCGCTGCTGGGCGAAAAGAAGTCCGAGCCGGTGGAAGAAGTACCCGTCCCTGCCAAAGCACAGCGCCAGCAGCCCCAGCGCAAGAACAGGAAAAAAAGATGAGCACTGAGCACGTCGAAGAGTCCGTGGAAGAACTGCCTGAGGCTGCTGAAGGCGGCACCGTGAGCCGTCTGGAGGAAGAGGGCGACGTCGCCGCTGACTACCTTGAGGAGCTGCTCGACATCGCCGACATTGACGGTGATATCGACATCGAGGTCCGCAGCGGACGTACCTACATTTCCGTTGTCTCCGAAGAGGGAGACGACTCTGGCCTGGAGTCCCTGGTAGGGCGCGGGGGCGAGGTTCTTGAGGCCCTCCAGGAGCTCACCCGGCTCTCCGTGCTGACGGCGACTGACAGCCGTTCACGCCTTGTCCTGGACATCTCCGGGTACCGCAAGGAACGCAGCGAGGAACTGCACCGGATCGCGGAGGATGCGGTTTCCCGCGCCAAGACGTCCGGCAAGGAAATCGCGCTGGCACCGATGAGTGCCTACGAGCGCAAGATTGTTCACGACGCCGTTGCGGAGCTTGGGCTCGTCAGCGAGTCCGAAGGTGAAGGGCCGGAACGCCACATCGTGGTGTCCCTTTCCGACGCATAGCCTTGCCCGTCCGGATATCTCGCTAAGACTAGGATCTGTTTTTCGTGGTTGAAATTACGCCCGCCGAGCATGCTGCTGCGGTCAAGGTCTTCGGATCCCGCCTCCCGCTGGCAGAGCGCTATGTGGAGCATTTGGCTACTTCCGGCATGGAGCGCGGATTGCTCGGGCCGCGTGAAGTTCCGCGGTTGTGGAGCAGGCATGTGCTCAATTGCGCTGTCGTAGCTGATCTGATTCCCGACTCCAGCAGGGTGGCCGATGTTGGTTCAGGTGCCGGGCTGCCCGGGCTGTGCCTGGCTATCGCCCGGCCTGATCTGGTGATGACTCTGATCGAGCCCCTTGAGCGCAGGGTGACCTGGCTGAACGAGGTTGTTGACGATCTGGGGCTTCAGAACGTGGAGGTTATCCGCGGCCGGGCTGAACAGGTAGTCGGCAAGGTGGAGGTAGACGTAGTCACCGCCCGAGCCGTCTCCGCCCTCACCGGACTGGCCGGCCTGACGATTCCGCTCCTGCAGGGTTCCGGGGTAGTGCTGGCCATCAAGGGGCGCAGCGCCGCGGAGGAAATCGAAAAGGCTGCCAAGCAGATTCGCCGGCTTGGCGGCAAGGAGACATCCGTCGTCACCGCCGGCGAGGATGTGCTTGAGGAGCACACGACCGTAGTCCGCATTGTTGTCTAGGCCCTGCCTGGTACTGCACACACCCTGCCCGATCCGGGGATTTGACCGGCCAGCCGATAGGCTAGGGGCAGTAATGCCTTATGTTGTGAAAGTGAGCATGTCCAGGTGAGTGTGCGCGATTCTGCCGCAAAACGAATTCCCCCCTTTGCTGCGCTGGGTTCTGCCTTCTCATCGCCTTTTTCGAGGAATCAACCTGAAGAGGTTGTAGAACCAAAGCTTGACTTGCCTGTTTCACGTGAAACGGGACATGCTGTTGCAACACTGTCTGCCGGCGCATCGTATGTGCCTGTTCCCGAGACCAGCGAAGGTGGTGTAGCCGGCCAGGCGGTTTATCCGTCAGAGTCGGTAGACGTTATGGATCTGATGGACGAAAGCACACCACTGGCCCGCGAACTTGCCAGTGAGAACCGGCGCCGCGAGAGGCTCCGGGGCAGGGTCCTGCCGCGGCCTGCCGAGACCCGGATCATGACCGTGAGCAACCAAAAGGGCGGCGTCGGGAAGACGACGACCACAGTAAACCTTGCCGCCGCTCTGGCCACGGCCGGCCTCAACGTCCTGGTGATCGATATCGATCCGCAGGGAAACGCTTCTACTGCCCTCGGGATCGACCACAGGGCAGACGTGGAGAGCATCTACGACGTCCTCATCGATGATTTGCCCCTGGGTAAGGTTGTGGCGCAGTGCCCCGACATCCAGAACCTGATCTGTGCTCCTGCGACAATCCACCTTGCGGGTGCGGAAATCGAGCTGGTCTCCCTCGTAGCGCGTGAGCAGAGACTGCGGCGTGCCATTGAGGTTTACGCCAAGGAACGCAAGAACGCCGGCGAAGAGCGGCTGGACTACATCTTCATTGACTGCCCGCCGAGCCTGGGACTGCTCACCGTCAACGCTTTTGTTGCGGCGAAGGAAGTCCTCATTCCCATTCAGTGCGAGTACTACGCATTGGAGGGCTTGAGCCAGCTTCTGAAGAACATTGAGATGATCCAAAAGCACTTGAACGCTGATCTGGTTGTTTCAACGATCCTGCTCACTATGTATGACGGCCGGACCAACCTGGCTGCACAGGTTGCAGCTGAGGTCCGCGAACACTTCCCACAGCAGGTCCTGGCCGCTGTCGTGCCCCGTTCGGTGAGGATTTCTGAGGCGCCGAGCTACCAGCAGACCGTCATGACGTACGATCCGTCGTCGACAGGTGCCCTTTCCTACCTGGAAGCTGCTGCCGAGATCGCCCAGCGATCCGTCTAGACACTCCCTTTGGGATACCGGGTGAACCCGACGGTGGACCGTAGAATACTCTCACAATCAATCCATGCCGCTTGCTGTGTGCATAAGGGAAGGACTTACCCATGACCGAAAAGCGTCGTGGTTTGGGCCGGGGTCTGGGAGCATTGATTCCCAGTACTCCCGAGTCTTCGGAGACAACTGAAACCTCCCAGTCGACCAGGGCTGGCCGGCCCGTTGATTTGTTCTTTGCTGCTGCAAGCGATGAGGTTGCGCCGGGCCGCACAGGCGGAGTGCGCCGTGGTGCCGGAATCAACAAGGAAGCCCTCCGGGCCCCTGCCAAGAAGAAGCCGGCAGCCCGCTCGGCAGCTAACCGGAAGGCGGCCCCCAAGGCAGACGCCGCCACGGCGGCAGCTGCACAGGAAGATCTGGCTGCCCGCCCGCAGGCAGGCGCTGAGAAGCCCGCAGAATCGGCTGTAGAGGCGCCAAAAAAGCCCAGCACGGCCCGCAAGAGCCCCGCCGCACCCAAGGAGCCAGTGCAGGCCGTAGAGGCTCAGGAAGACGCGTTGGCAGGCGTTGTCGCGGATGGGGCGGAAGCACCTGCGGACGCCGAGAGCGGTGTTTCACGTGAAACGCTGCTGGAGGTACCTGGTGCGCGGTTCGCTGAACTCCCAATTGATTCCATTCATCCGAACCGTAAGCAGCCGCGAAGTGTCTTCGACGAAGAAGACATGTCCGAGCTGGTGCACTCTATCCGAGAGATCGGCGTTCTCCAGCCGATTGTGGTCAGGCCGTCCGCTGAGGGCGATGAGGATCATCCTTACGAACTGGTCATGGGTGAGCGTCGCTGGCGCGCAAGCCGTGAAGCTGGCTTGGACACGGTGCCAGCCATTGTCCGGTCCACCCAGGACGTCGATCTGCTGCGCGACGCACTTCTCGAAAACCTGCACCGAAGCCAACTGAATCCGCTTGAAGAGGCTGCTGCGTACCAGCAGCTCCTGGACGACTTTGAGTGCTCGCACGAAGAACTGGCTGAACGCATTGGCCGTTCACGTCCGCAGATTTCCAACACGTTGAGGTTGATGAAGCTCCCTCCGCTGGTGCAGCGTCGTCTCGCAGCTGGGGTCCTGTCCGCCGGGCACGCCCGCGCACTCCTGGGTCTGAACGATCCCGCGGAGATGGAGAAGCTTGCCCAGAAGATTGTCGCCGAAGGTATGTCAGTTCGCGCAACCGAGGAAGTTGTGGCGTTGTCTGACGGTATTCGCCGGCCTGCGAAGGAGGCCAAGCCCAAGGTTGGAGCGCGGCACGAGCGCCTCGATTACCTGGCTAATTCGTTGTCTGACCGTCTGGATACCAACGTCAAGATCACTCTTGGTGCCCGCAAGGGCAAGGTGAGTATCGAGTTCGCAAGCGTGGATGATCTGAACCGAATCATGACTGTCCTCAATCCCGTCGAAGGGCAAGCGTCCTAGAAGACCGTACACAGATCGCGGCCCCTGTTTCACGTGAAACAGGGGCCGCTTTTTGTTGTATCACGCCTTCTGAGCGCACGCCGGGTGAATCAGCTGCGCACGGTCTTGAGACGTGCACTTAGCGCAGCTCAAGGTGGCAATACCGCTGGCTTCTGGAGGGACTGCAGTGCAACGATCCGTTTCACGTGAAACGGATCATTCCGCAGCTGGAGCACATGTCGATTCCCTGCTATCCAGGGAGGCTCGCCCCGGGCGCAGCTATTTGTTCTGGATAGGTGTCCGTTGCGCCGGCATTCTTGTCCTCAGCCCACCTTCAGACCCTACCCCGACGCAAGATGGTTGCAACGCCATCCAGATGCTGCGGGGCGATTTTTTGAGCGAGCAACCAGCAAATTTGGCGCCGGAACGATGACGACGGTTTCACGTGAAACATGGATTGTGGGGGCCTGCTGGCAATTGTCCCCTCGGGCAAGCTGCGGTGCTGAGCTGGTGGAACTATACAACTTGGATTCATCGACGCGTCAGGTGTACGACCGCTCCCAACAAGTGGCAGTATCGATGTCGCAGTACGGAACACACCGTATTTAGGTTGGTTGCTGATAATCGGCTGACGTCTGAGGTCTGTCCGCTTGCCATCCTGCGGCAAAGTATTGAGTAATCCAGGCGGGCACACGCTCTTCGGTTCAGGTTTGCAGGCAACGCACACGTCGAAAGGGCAGGGTACTCTTGCTCCGATTTGCAGTTGTGCCCACGTATCGCCTCGGGAACGTGGCGTGGTTCCAGCCATTTCTAGCGGGTCCGCGCCTTTCGAGTCCTAAGCCGTTGTTTCGCCTGTTTCACGTGAAACGGGAGCTCGGTGTCTTCTTACAGGTACCAGCCTTGAAGTCTCTTGGTTGGCTAAGAGGGGCGGAGTAGGTACCTCGGGTCATTTTCGAGTCCGGTCTTGGGCTTTCATTGCAATGGCAGGCACAGCAGTTACGTGCCCGATGGACTGTCCCTGTAAGACGAAAGTGGGTGACAGTTGTTTCCTCACCAAACAAAATCGATTGTGTGCAATAGACCTGGAGTGGTCCACCGTGTTGTCCGTAGAAAGCCCTCCCGACACCTGTCATACCCGGTTTATGAGAAGGAGGGTCCTGAGAGCTGAGTCGTCTACGGACTATGGTGAAATTCAGCGTTTCGACCAGGGCCAGCATGCCGGCGCAGGCAACTCGAGACCACCCCGCAATCTGGTTCCTGTTTCACGTGAAACAGGAACCAGATCTAATTCCGGCAACTCTGAGATCGTGCACCGTAAAGAACCTCCAGTCTTGGGGAGCAGCGCATGAGCGGTATCAATGGCCCGCCAGGGTGTTGTTCGGTTCGACCTTTTCCGGTTTCAAGTGATTTGCCTGGACGCTTCTTTCTCTGGAGTTGTCGAGTGCTAGCGATGTGGGGCCAGCGGATACAGCCGTCTATCGGGTGGCGCTGACTGGGATCGGTGGCCCCAACTGTGTATCCCGCAGGAAACGAGGTGCGGAATGAAGGTCCTCGGTTGCTTACCAGCGAGTATGTCCCCGAGGATCTGCTCCCCATGCAGGGCAGAACGTTGATTTCGGTAGAGGCCTATAGAGTACGTTTCCCCGGATATTGGACTCAGGGCCTGGCGATTTCGTTTGGTATATTCTGCTGGTTTTGGATCCCGCTGGGGCCGTTTCGACCTGCGTGGTGAGTCGGTCCGTGCCAGCTTCCAACGTTTGGTGTTTCACGTGAAACACACATGACGGCCATGTCGTCTCCTGCACTCGAGACTGTAGGCAACCCGGAGCCGCCTGGGCGGCCAGCACCCCAATAGCTGAACAGATCGACGGGGATCTGCCATCGTTGCGTTATTGCCGACAATTCAACTCTCTCCTCAGGTCAGTGAGGTCCGTCGGCGGCACCGGCGAGTTTGTAGTCAACACCGCGGATCGTGACGGCTTTGCCTCCGCCATTTCCCTGGTGTAAGCACGGCGAAAATCGAAGAAGGAGGACTCAGTGTATTCCCGATGATCGCGGTCTCGGTTCTGCGGATAACAGCTGACGGGGAATCACGCAGCGATGTCGATGGCGCGGTTGCCTAGGCTCTGGCTCATGCGCACGACCGCTGACGGAACAGGGATCATTGCGTCTTCGCGCACCGTGGGTACGTCGTTTCACGTGAAACGACAAGGTATCACTGTGGGGCCGAGCAGGCTTGAGGTGCCGGAGCCCCACCGACCGTCGCATTGAACGACGCGTGAGGCTTGGCCGGCCTGCTGCGCGCCGCGTGATCACCCAAGGACCGACCGCCCCCTAGCCAGCCGATCCACCCGGAAGAACGAGCGCACCGTGGACGACATGTGCTGGCCTACGGTTCGGAGACGAGGTGCGGGACACAGCTGCGTTCGATATCGACAATCCCTCGAGTGCGAGCGAGTGCGAGTGCGAGCGAGTGCGGGAGCGGGAGAATGCGAGTGAGCGACCGGCTGGTAGACCAGGAATGAGAATCGGAACGGGAACGGGAAGGGGAATGAGATGGACGTCGACGGTGGCTGGGATGGGGCGTGGATGTAGCGGTGCACGTCGAAGAGGATCTCGATACCGGCCAGGAACCGTCAACCACCGCTCTGGCTCATCTCCGAGCCCGACGTCAGCTGCCCAGCTGCCGGAACAGTTTCACGTGAAACACCACCATCGGTAATCCAGGACCGCGCTGATCCAGATCGCTGAACTCCCCACGCCAAGTGATGCTGCAGCGGTAGCGCTTCCTCGGCCGGAACACTCTTAGGCCGCAGTCAGCCCCGCAGCTGCACAACACCTTTGGGAGGATTAGGAGCCCTGGGCCTGTTCAGCGTGTTCTCTGCAGACTGACCGATACTGGGGTTTGGTATCTGAAGCGACCGGGACTAGCCGGCGTGGAGGGAGCAGAGACGCGTAGTTTTCGCTATGGGACAAGTATGCCGCGGGTGGGTGCCGAGTGATTTCAGGGGAGGCTATAAGTATGACCCCCGTCAGCGGAGTACTGGATATCGAAGGTGAAGCACCCGGTTCCCGACCAACACATGGGGATCGCCCAATGCGTGCTGCGTATCAACGCCGCCGAAGTAGCGCTTCCCAGATCCAAAGACGACGGGTGCAACGTCCATTCGCACCTCGTCCACCAACCCGGCGGCGAACGCCTGCCCTCCAACGTCGCCCGCTGCGACTTCGACGATCCGGCTGCCCGCGAGTTCCTGCGCTGCGGCAATAGCCGCCTCGATGCCCTCGACAAAGTAGAACGAACCCTCCGGGTCCCAGTCCGCTGGGGAGGCCGATGGGTGACTACAACCATATGGTCCACTCCGGACGGAGGGTTTCCGTCCCAGCCTTCGGTCAGATCGAAGACGTGGCGTCCGACGACGGTCACTCCGATCTGGTCCCAATAGCTCCGGGTGTACTCGAAGGAAGCCTGGGACACCTTCAGTTCCCCGCTTGCATCCAGGGGTACATCGCCGCCGGTCAGCCACTCGAACAGCGGACCCGGCTGGTCTTGCTGATCTGCGATGTAACCATCCAGTGATACGGAGCTGTACATGACTACCTTGCCCACGGAGCGCTCCTCAGGTGTAGTGACCCCCAACGTACAAGCCGGGACTTCTTCTCCGCGAGAGTGCGGCCATTCCCAACCAGCCGGTCTCCGCACGGAGAGCCAGTGCAGCACGGTCCCCTAACGGTTGTGGGAGCCGTGCCCGAACGTGCCCGAGACTATCTCTTCGAGTGCCTTTACATGTCCACGGTAGGCCTTAGAACCGTCCTTCGTTAGGCTGAGCCAGGTCTTCCTGGAATCCAGGGTTCCGCGCTCCTGGCTCACGTAACCGGCGTCCACCAGCGCAGTCACCTGCTTGCTGAACGCCGACGGGGACAGGCCAAGGGTCGTCCGGAGAACAGAAGTCTCCACCGATGTTCCGGCAGCCAGCATGGCGCAGAGCCGCAGCCGTGCCGTGGGATGTATGTGGGGATCAAGTTCGGCTTTCAACGGCGGGTAACCCGGTAATGAACTATCGAGCCGACGGCGTAACTCGCCACGGTTCCCGCCGCGCAGAACAACACCATTCGGGTGAGACCCATTTCTGCTGCCACGATCGACGCAGTCAGGAAGACTCCGGAGAGTACGACGGCAGCCAGGAACGCACGGATCCGCGGCACGGCAAACGGGGCACCCATACGGGACCCGGCCCAGTAGTTGAAAAAGCAGAGGCCCATCACCAGGACAGCCAGGAGACCGGATCCTGTGGGCGAGTCCAGCAGCGGAAGGATCGCGGCAGCACCGAGGAGGACCCCGTTGGCAGCGTAGAGCCACCAAGGCCAGCCGAGGCTGCGGATGGCGTCCTGTGCATTCCTGGCAGCGGACAGATCCGCCGACGCCCGGTTTCCGTCCGGGAGGGGTCCGTTAGTTTCCATGGCGGAAACGATAAGACATAGTTTTCAGTCTGGAAAGAGTAATGCCGTGCAGGCCGGGTTTCCGGCCTGCACGGCATTCAAGGTCTTTACAGGCCGGAAACCCGCCTGTGCTCGTCGGCCGGATTGAACCGGCTGACGTCGTCGAGGACCAGGGTGCCTGTGGGCTGATCCTCTTCCTCGAGCAGATAGAGCCGCTGGATCGCGATGACAATGGAATCAGCCACAGTCTGCCGGAACACCGGATCAGCAAGCCTGTGGGCGTCATGGAAGTTGCTGAGATAGCCGAGGTCGATTCCCACCGAAGGGATGCCCGGCAGCTTCAGGGTGTCCCACGTGCGGGCGTGCACGCCGAGACTTTCCATGTCCGTCCGCGCTGCCAGTTCCTTGATCATCAGGATCGCGGCACGCTGCCCGATGGGGGAGCGGGGCTCGCCGGTGGACGGCAGTCCCCAGTAGTAGGCGGCGATGCCTGACGCAGCCGGCTGGTCCAGCCAGTCGCAGTGAATGTCGACGTTCAGGCTGGGCAGCCTGCTCATCGGATCGGTGCCGTTAGGCTCCCAGGCCACTACCTCGGCGCCGAACTCCTTCAGGATCCGCTCTACCCGCTCGCTGACGTCCGAGGCCACGAGCAATTCCGTCAGGGGCTGGCCGCTCAGGCGTTCGGTGACGTGTTCAGAGGGCGTTTGTGAGCGGCCGGTGTTGAGGGTGATGGTGCGGCCGCGCAGGGCAGCGGTGGAGCGGTCCAAGCGCTCGTAATCGCGCAGCGCGAAGGCCTGGCTGGGGGAAATGGCACGGTTCACCCGGGACATTGCGGTCACCGTGTCGCCGTCGCACACGCCCGTACCGGGGATACCCAGGTTCTCTTGGAGCTCGGCCACCGCGTATCTGGTGCGCATACCGAATTCGCCGTCAATGTGGCCGTAGTAGAAACCCAGGTGGGACAGATGGCGCTGCAGTTCGGCGACGTCGTCGCCCCGCACGGCCGGCTGGTCCTCGACGTAGGCGAGGGGACGGTCACCGAAGCGGAACTGGGCTTCGGCCAGCGCGCGCTGGGTGTCCGGCCCCGCCACGCCGTCGACGATCAGGCCGCGGCTTTGCTGGAAGGCGCGCACGGCGGCATCAACATGGTCGTCGAAGACGGTGGGGTCGTTGACGGCATCAGGCGCGAGGTAGGACATGGAAATGCCGGCGCGCAGCAGCGCTTCGCGAAGCGCCACCACGCGCCGGCTGGAGTCCAGCCTCCGCAGACAATCGTCCGTCGGATGCATCATGAGGCCTACTTCAGGAACGCCGCGAATTCCTGCTCGAGAACCTGCTTCGGCTTCGCGCCGATCGACGTGGCAGCAACCTCACCGCCCTTGAAGACGTAGACGGCGGGGATGGACGTGATGCCGTACTTGGCGGCGATCGCCGGATTGTCGTCCACATTGACCTTCACGACGTCGACCTTGTCCGCGTACTGCGCTGCGATGTCGTCGAGGATGGGGGAGAGCATCCGGCAGGGACCGCACCACTCAGCCCAGAAGTCCACGATTACCGGCTTGTCGGCGGTCAGTACGTCGGTGCCGAAGGAGGAATCCGTTACGTCTTTGGCGTTGCTCATTGTTCTTGCTCCTTGTGGATCTCTAGACGGCAGCGTTTTCGGAAACTGTTTCCGATGCCGGGGTGGGGACTGTGGCGGCGGTAGCTGCCGAGCCCATGTCTGCCAGGTAGTGCTCGACGTCGAGCGCAGCCACGCAGCCCGAGCCGGCAGCGGTGATGGCCTGCCGGTAGGTCGGGTCGATGACGTCGCCCGCGGCGAAAACGCCGGGGAGGGAGGTCTTGGAGGTCCGGCCCTGGACGGCGATGGTTCCGGCTTCAGTCAGCTCGAGCTGGCCGCGGACCAGGTCGACGCGCGGGTCGTTGCCGATGGCCACGAAGATTCCCGTGACGGCCAGGTCTGATTCGGAACCGTCCTGCGTGTTGCGCAGCCGGGCGCCGGTGACCTTGTCTTCGCCGTGGATACCAACGACCTCGGAGTCCCAGACGAAGCGGATCTTCTCATTGGCAAGGGCGCGGTCCTGCATGATCTTAGAGGCGCGCAGGGTGTTGCGGCGGTGCACCAGGGTCACCGAGGATGCAAACTTGGTCAGGAAGAGGGCTTCTTCCAGGGCGGAATCGCCGCCGCCGATGACGGCGATGTCCTGGCCCTTGAAGAAGAAACCGTCGCACGTTGCGCACCAGCTCACGCCGCGGCCGGACAGGCGCTTTTCGTCTTCCAGGCCCAGCTCACGGTAGGCGGATCCGGTGGAGATGATTACGGACCGGGCGAGGAAGGTTTCACCGGTTCCGATGGTGACCTTCTTGACGTCGCCCGAGAGGTCCACGCTGGTGACGTCTTCGAAGAGGATCTCGGTACCGAACCGGCTCGCCTGTTTCTCGAGGCTCACCATGAGGTCAGGGCCCATGATGCCTTCAGGGAAGCCGGGGAAGTTCTCCACATCAGTGGTGTTCATCAGTTCGCCGCCGGCGGTGACCGAGCTGGCGATCAGCAGCGGCTTGAGGTTCGCCCGGGCTGTGTAGATGGCCGCGGTGTAGCCGGAGGGGCCGGAACCAACAATGATGACGTCACGGACTTCCTGGGCGGAAGCTGCGGTGTCAGGGCGAATTTCTGTGCTCACGTGCTGTGAACCTCTTTCCTTGAAGTCTCGGTGGAGAACGGCCGTCTTCCGGTTGGTGGGACGCCCGGGGTATCTCTAGCCACCCGTCACAACACTGTCAGGCAACAGCTTATTCCGAATGGCTCCTGCATCACATGGTCAGCCGCCGGGGCGGTTCCCGGCGGCTGAAATGCGGCAGATCAGGACACGGCAATTTCCGCGATCCGCAGGCCCCAGGGGTACTCGGCCTGTACACCGCTGAGCCGCGGCAGCTGGGTGAAGTTGATGATGACGTAGCTCGCCGACACCGGTTCGCCGTCCACCTTGGGGACCGTAATCGATGTCTCCGGGCCGGTGAAGCCGCTCTGTGCGACCGTCTGGGCGCCATCCAGGGACGGCGAATCATTCAGCATCACAGAGAAGCTTCCGCCGCTGCCGTTGAGCTGGGTGATGTCGACCTTGGTGATGGCCGACTCTTCTTCGAGCTCGACGACGAGCGCCAGGCTGGGGGCCAGGCCGCCGAACGTGTCGGACGCGTAGACGTAGCTGGACCAGTAGCTGGCCGCATTGCCGTCAACGATCTGCGGGAGGGCGGCGTCGTTCGCCGAATCCAGCTCCTGGTTGCCCGGAACCAGCCGGGTGACGCCTGCCGTGGCAGGCGCGGGCAGCGCTGTCCCCGTTTCAGCCGGGGCGCCTTCCGTGGTGCTTGGAGCCTCGGCACTGGGCGTAGGTTCAGGGTTCGCGGCGAAGAAGTCGCCGACCTTGCCCAGGCTGGTGAAGGAGAAGACCACCGCGACGATCAGGATCAGGCTCAGGATGGCGCCTACCAGCAGGCGGCCGAATTTGCGGCTGTTGCCGTTGCCGGCGCCGTCGTCCTCATCCCGCTCGTCATCGTCGTAGTCTCCGGAGTCATAGTCGGAGTCCAGCGCCGTGCGGGGAAAGCTGGAGGCCTGCCGGGTGTCCTGTCCGGCGGCAGCGTAGCCTTCGGCCGGGAAGTCGTCTTCTTCGTCCCAGCGGCTGACTTTGGGTTCGCCGGCCGGAACCGTCCGGGCGGGCGTGCTCTGGGCTGAGCCCTTCGGGCTCTGGCGCGGCGGCGGAGGAATGGACGCGGCACCCGTGGCTGCCTCGGCAGGTGCTTCCTGCGCGCCGCCGTACTCCAGGTCCCGTGCGGCAGCGGCCGAAGCTGCTCCTGCGGCTGCGCCGCCCGCGGCAGCACCCGCGGCGCGGCCGAAGCGCGGGAGGTGCGGCTTGGACAGCCCGGAGAGGAGTGGCTTACGGTCCGGGCGGTCCTCGACGTAGCGGTCCTCTTCGACCGTCTCAGGCTCGCGTGAGCGAGCGACGCCGAAAATCTCCGAGCCCAGCGTGTCGGTGAAGAACGGTTCGACGTACGGGGCGTCGCGTTCGATGACCAGGTCCAGCAGATCGGCTGCGTTGCCGCTGGAGGTCACCAGGTAGGTGCGTCCGTCGCTGACGCCCAGATCCAGGATCTGCACCGTCGACTGCCGCTCGCCAATGGCGATCTCACGTGCGCTTGCACTGACCTGCGTGGCGTTCTGCGGCGCAGCTACAAGAATGCTGACGGCGCGGTTGAGCACCTGGTCCACTCCGTCGAGGACGAGGTCATTCTCTGCCGATGCCAGCACCTGGGCAGTGACCTTGTATCGGCCGCCCAGCACTGATCCAGCGTTTACCGGCTGTGGCACGTGTTCCTCCCGTGGAAACGGCTATGTCTGCGAAGAGATGCTGCTTCCGGCGCCGGTGAGGCTGCCGGTGCGGTTAATACGCGCGGGCCCTCCAGGCCTTCCCGTACTGCCCACTTTGTACCCATGCTACCCGCGGCAGGCAGCAAAGCCGGAGTTGGTCGTCTTAGGCCCGGCGCAGGAACTTCGCCAGGACGGGTTTCAGCAACTCTTCCAGTTCACGTACTTTCAGCACCCGGAGCATCCCGAGGTACACCGCGGTCATCAGCACGCCGCAGACGGCCAGCACAACGGTGGCACTGATGAGGGACTGCCAGGCGAAGCCGTCCGCGCTGTATCCGCCCAAGGCTGCCAGGGCGGCTGCCCCAACTGCGGCCGCGGCGAGAGCAGCCACAGTAAGCCGCACGTGGACGTCGAACACCCGGTCCGCACCGTAATAGCCCAGCTTGCGCTTGAGGAAAATGTGGCTGAGCACCACGGCGCAAATGTTCCCGATCGAGTACGCCACGGCGAGGCCAAAGACAATCCGGTCCGCGGGCAGCGCGGCGGCAACCAAGGCCAGGCTGATGCCCAGCACAGCGAGGATGATCTGCATGATCATTGGCGTCTTGGCGTCTTCACTGGCGTAGAAGGCCCGGTTCATCAGGAACGTTGCGCTGAGGAAAGGGGCACTCACGGCCAAGAGGACAAGCACCTGCCCCTGGACCGCTGCCGAAGCGTTGGATCCGCCTCCGAACCACATGCCGATCGGGCCTGCCAGGACCACCATCACCGCGGCGCAGAAGACAGTGGCTACGCCGATGACCCGCAGGCCGCGCGAAATGGTCTCCCGCACGCCGTCGAGGTTCTTTTCCACGAAAGAGTGGGACATCCGGTTAAACAGGACTGTGGCCAGGGACAGCGCTATGACGGAGTGCGGAATGATGTACAGCATTGCCGCGGTCTCGAGGTTCACCTGCCCGGCGATCTGCTGCGGAGGATTCATCGCCAGGAACGCCGGCCGTGCTTCGGTGGCGATCGTGGCCACGTTTGTGTAGACGAGGTAGGCGCCGTTGCCGACCAGCATGGTGATGATGGTCCATTTAGCCACCCGGGCGGTATCGCCAAGCCCTACTCCGCGCAGGCCGAAGGAAGGCCGGAGTCCCAGCCCGAGCTTCTTCAGCGGAAACAGCAGCACCAGTGCCTGCAGGACAACGCCGAGCGTGGTGCTTCCTGCCAGAATCAGCGTGGCCGTAGGCGTCCAGGTGTCCGGGGCGAACTGCTCGGTGGTCTCCCGGCCGATGAGTGAGATGAAGAGGACAAGCCCGCCGATGGCTACGAGGTTGTTGACGACGGGCGCCCACATATAGGCGCCAAAGCGGCCATTGGCGTTCAGGATCTGGCCGATCACCGCATAGGCGCCGTAGAAGAAAATCTGCGGCAGGAGCCAGTACGCGAACGTGGTGGCCAGGGCCAGTTCATCTCCGCTCAGGCGTGTGCCGAGGGAGACGACGAGCGGCGCGGCGAGGGTGGCGACCAGGGCAATGCCGGCCAGGAAAGTGAGGCTCAGGGTCATGATCCGCGAGACGTATTCGGTGCCCCGGTCTTCGCGCTTGCTTGCCTTGATGATCTGCGGGACGAGCACGGCGTTGAACACGCCGCCGGCGACCAGCAGGTAAATGAAGTTGGGCAGGACGTTTGCGACGCCGAAGAGGTCAGTGACACCGGCAGTGCTGCCGATCGCTACGGCAAGCAGGGAGGTGCGGACGAGCCCGAGTACACGGGAGACCATGGTTCCCGCGGCCATCACGGCGCTCGAACGGGCGGTACTGGGAGCGGTAATCTGTGCGGCCATTATGTCCTTATGCTCTCACCTTCAGGCAGCGTTGGCTCAACGCAGGGCCGCGGGCCGCACCTAGAGATGCTTGGGCAGAATTTCCCGGGCGAGGTCGGCGATGCGCCGCTCATTGGGAAAGGAGAGCCGCCGTCCCAGCATGCTCAGGGGGACCCAGGCAACGTCGACCGCCTCGTGGTCCGGGTCGTTTTCGATGGTCAGTTCCCCGCCCACTGCTTCCAGCAGGTAGTGGTGGACCGTCTTGTGGACCCGGTGGCCGCTGACCGTGAACCAGTAGTCGATGCTTCCCAGGGCGGTGAGGATCCGGCCGTCGATCCCGGTTTCCTCCGCGATCTCACGGATGGCGGCCTGCTGGTTGTCTTCATCATCCTCGGGGTGTCCCTTGGGAAGGCACCATTCGAGCCGTCCGCCGCGGTTGAGGCGGGCAATGATGGCAACCGGCAGCTGGGGGTCCGTGGAATCCACCACAATGCCGCCGGCAGAGACTTCTTCCACCGTGGGAAGGGCCGCGTGGGCCGGGTGCGCGCCGGAGCTTCCCATTGACGCAGTCAATGGGGTCCGCTTGGGCGCACTCGGGACGGGATGGGCCATACCCCCACTCTAACTATCTTTCCGAAGCGATGATGACTGTTCGGAGCCTGCCCCCGCGCCGCCGCGGCAACCCCGGCGTGTCCGCGTCCTTTGCAGCCGGTGTTGTCCGCACCGGACGGTTTATCTGGCACGCTTAAAGCACTATGGCGCACCTTTCCGACAGCTCGTTTCCCGATACACCCCTGCCCGATGTCATTCCCCGGCTCGGAGCCCTCTTCGAAGCTGCCGGGTTTGAGCTGTCCCTGGTGGGCGGCCCGGTCCGCGACCTGTTCCTTGGCCGCGTCTCTCCTGACCTGGATTTCACGACCAACGCCCGCCCGGACGACATCATCAAGGTCGTGCGCGGGTGGTGCGACACGTACTGGGAAATCGGACGCGAGTTCGGAACGATCGGGATGCGCAAGGACGGCTTCCAGATCGAAATCACGACCTACCGTGCAGACGCCTACGACCCGGATTCCCGGAAGCCGGCTGTTGCGTTCGGGGAACGGCTCGAGGACGACCTGTTCCGCCGGGACTTCACCATGAACGCCATGGCTCTGCGGCTTCCGCAGATGGAGCTCGTGGATCCGTTCGGCGGAGTCCGGGACCTGCACGCCGGGCAGGTGCGCACGCCCGGTGCACCATCGACGTCGTTCTCTGATGATCCCCTCCGCATGATGCGTGCGGCGCGCTTTGCCTCCCAGCTGAACGTCGCACTCGCCCCGGAGGTCTTCGAGGCGATGAAGGACATGGCGGAGCGGATCACCATCATTTCCGCCGAGCGCGTCCGCGATGAACTCGTGAAGCTGATCAACGGCAAGGCCCCCGCGGACGGGATCGACCTGCTCGTGGAAAGCGGCCTGGCCGACTACGTGCTCCCCGAGGTCTCGGCGCTGAAGCTGGAGATCGACGAGCACCACCGCCACAAGGACGTCTACCAGCACTCCCTGACCGTGCTGCGCCAGGCCTGCGACCAGGAGACAGGCGCGGACGGTCCGGTGCCCGGCCCCGACTTCGTGCTCCGCTTCGCTGCGCTGATGCACGACGTCGGCAAGCCCGCCACGCGGCGCTTCGAATCCACGGGATCCGTCAGCTTCCTGCACCACGACGTCGTCGGCGCCAAGCTGGCGGCTAAGCGGATGAAGGCCCTGCGCTTCGACAACGACACCATCAAGGCAGTGGCACGCCTGGTGGAGCTGCACATGAGGTTCTACGGTTACGGCGACGCCGGCTGGAGCGATTCCGCCGTGCGCCGTTATGTGAACGACGCCGGCCCCCTCCTGGAGCGGCTGCACCGCCTCACACGCTCCGACGTGACGACCCGCAACCGGCGCAAGGCCGAGCGCCTGGCTTTCGCCTACGATGACCTCGAACAGAGGATCGCAAAGCTGGCCGAGCAGGAAGAGCTTGCCTCCATCCGCCCGGACCTTGACGGCAGCCAGATCATGGCGCTGCTGGGGATCGGGCCGGGCCCGGTGGTGGGCCGGGCTTACCGCTTCCTGCTGGAGGAACGGATGGAGAACGGTCCGGCGGACCCGCAGGAAGCTGAGGCAAAACTGCGGACATGGTGGCAGGATCAGCCGGAGAGCAGCCAGGCCGCGGCGGAAGACTAAGGACGAAAAAGGACTCCCGATGACTGCAGAGAACCTCTGGCCGGTAGCGCCGGACCTGACCCCTTCCGGGACGGCACTGCCCACCCTCTGGCTGGTCAGGCACGGGGAGACTGAATGGTCCCGGGACGGCAATTACACGGGACTCACGGATATCCCGCTGACGGCGGCCGGCGAGGAGCAGGCCGCCGCCGCACGGGAGAAGCTCGGCCACGTAGATTTCGACAGGGTGTTCACGTCTCCGCTGGTCCGCGCCCGCCGGACGGCCGAACTCCTCGGCCATCCGGACGCCGAAGTGCTCCCGCATGCCCATGAGTGGGACTACGGAGAAAACGAGGGCCGCCGCAGCACCCAGGTGAGGGCAGAGAATCCCGGCTACATCATCTGGAACGACGGCGTTCCCGGCGGTGAAACCCTCGAGGACGTTGCTGCCAGGGCAGACCGCATCATTTCCGCGGTGCAGGCCGGCTGCGGCACCGAGATGGACAGGGACCCGGGGGCAGTTCCGATTGAACAGGCGCTGCTGGTGGCCCACGGGCACTTCCTGCGCGTGCTGGCCGCACGCTGGCTGGGCCTGCCTCCGGACAAGGGCAGGCATCTCGCCCTGGCCACTGCGGCGGTCTGCGTGCTGGGCTGGGATAAGCACACCCCGGCGATCCTCAGATGGAATATCTGAAAAAGTTTTAAAACTTTTTGCATTTAGGACTTGGCAGCGTGCCGGCAGCGGGTTATATTTTTTCCAGCGCCCCGTCGAGACTGATCACACACTGATCTCGCTTTGATGTCACTTTGATGTCACGCTGGGCGAATGAACGGATCGGTTTCCGGGCAGACATTATCTGCACGGACAGGCACGGAAAAAGGGGTGGACTATGGATAACGACTTCGCAGGCATTGCCTGGCGGACACTGTTCGCCACGGGCACCCCGGGCCTGAGCATCCGTACTGGGCGGTGTGGAGCCGCACCGACGGCGGGCTTTGAGCCCGGCCGGCTGTACGGGACGCGGACTACTCCGTAACCCTGCCACGCGCTCGGACCGGCAGTCCGGTCCGCACGGCACACCGGTTCCCCGCCCGGCCCTATCGGCGTCATTCGCACAACTCCTGGCTCCCGGCATCTCCGCTGCCTGTCCGCACCCGATGCGGCCATACATCAGCACGCGGAATATTTCCGACAGGAATACATCAATGACTCCGGATCCTTAATCACGCTTCTTTAGCGTTTAATTTCTGCGCCTTCAATGCGCCTTTTTTCGGAGAAATTACCATGCCTAATTCAAACCTGCCCTTTTTAGGGCTGCACGAGGATGAATACCCTCAATCTTTACGTCCATTACCCGCGAAACCCCGCCGCCTTGAGGGCACTGCGGCCGGCGCAGGATCCTCCAGTCATCCGCGGAGAAGCCGGTCCCGCATGTTCAGGCTGCCGGGGCTGGGGCGGCTGGTCCGCGCCCTTCGCGGCAGCCTCGTCCGGAGTACACGCGCACTTGAGGCGGCTGAGGAGCGGCAGCTTGACCTGCTGAACCTGTACACGTCCTCAAGCCGCACCAGGGGGCGGCCGGGCCCGTGAGAGCCTGCACACCCTTGCCCCGGGATCCGCGTGGTTGCGCGGGGATCCCGGGGGTAAGGAATCAAAGCGGGACCTCCCGGCGTTGTATGGTCGATAGGTAGGAAACACAGGCCAGTGACGAAGGGAGTGCTGTGCCCCAGGTCAACCGGGTGGCCATGCTCTCGCTGCATACCTCGCCACTCGAACAGCCTGGCTCCGGCGACGCCGGCGGCATGAACGTCTACGTTCGTTCGGTTGCCCTTCAAATGGCGAAAATGGGCGTTGAAGTAGATATCTTCACGCGAGCCAGCTCGCCGGACCAGCCTCCAGCCGTGGAGATCACCCCCGGAGCCGTCGTCCGGCACATCCCCGCCGGACCACGCCGGCAGGTGGCCAAGGAACTGCTTCCCGGCTTCATCGAGGAACTCAGTGAAGGCATCAGGGATGCGGCCCGCAGGCTGCCGCACCGCGGCAGGTACGACGTCCTGCACTCGCACTACTGGGTTTCGGGCGTTGCGGGACTCACCCTTTCCCGGGAGCTCGAGACACCGCTGGTCCACACCATGCACACCATGGCACGGGTCAAGAACCTCCAGCTCCAGCCGGGGGACCGGCCCGAACCGGACGTGCGGATCCAGGGCGAACAGGACATAGTCGACTCCGCTGCACGGCTGATAGCCAATACCACCACCGAAGCACTGGAGCTGGTGAGCTGGTACGGCGCACGCCAGTCCGCCATCGACGTCGTGGCACCCGGTGTCGACCTGGACGTTTTCTCCCCCGCGGGACGTGCCCTGGCTAAGCCGCTGCACGGTGTCCGCCGCGACGAGTTCCATGTTGTCTTTGCCGGCCGTATCCAGCGGATGAAGGGACCCCAGGTCCTGGTCGAGGCCGCCGCCCGGCTGCGGGCCTCGCGGCCGGATATTCCGCTGCGCGTCAGCATCCTGGGCGCGCCAAGCGGTTCCGAAGTCCTGGACCTGGAGGAAGCGGTGCGTTCTGCCGGCCTGCAGGGAATTGTCCACCTTCATCCCCCCGTAGCCGCCGGCGGGCTGGCCGGCTGGTTCCGCTCCGCCGACCTCGTGGCGGTGCCCTCCTACAGCGAGTCCTTCGGGCTGGTGGCCTTGGAAGCCCAAGCCTGCGGAACGCCGGTCATTGCGGCCGACGTCGGCGGATTGCCGAAGGCGGTCAGCTCGGGCCGTACGGGCGTGCTGGTCCAGGGACACGATCCGGCCCGCTGGGCTGCCGAACTCGAGGCGCTGTACGACCACGCCTCCTGGCGATCCGACCTGGGGCGCTCCGCCGCAGTCCACGCGCGTTCCTTCGGCTGGCAGCGCACAGCAATGCTGACAGTGCAGGGATACGCGCAGGCCGCGGACGAGTTCTCCGCCCACGCCGTGCACAACTAGCCGCGCTGCCCTGCCGGAACGGACCCATTGACGGTGGCCGGGGCTGATGCGAGCGTGGAACCATGCCCAACGATCTCGACATCTCCCGTGCCGCAAAGATGCAGCCCATCGCCGCCGTCGCCCAAGCCGCCGGAATCCCGGACAACGCCTTGGAACTCTACGGCCGCTACAAGGCGAAAGTGGACCCGGCGCTTGTCCCGTCCCGTGAGGAGCTGGGCAAAGTCGTCCTCGTGACGGCCATGAGCCCCACTCCGGCAGGGGAGGGGAAGTCCACCGTGACCGTCGGGCTCGGGGACGCACTGGCGCGCGCCGGCCGGAAAACAGTGATTGCCCTGCGCGAGCCTTCCCTGGGCCCGGTCCTGGGCATGAAAGGCGGTGCGACGGGAGGCGGCTATTCCCAGGTAGTGCCGATGGAGGAAATCAACCTCCACTTCACCGGGGACTTCCATGCCATCACCAGCGCCAACAACGCCCTCGCTGCCCTGGTGGACAACCACATTTTCCAGGGCAACGCATTGCACATCGACCCGCGGCGGATCACTTTCAAGCGGGTCCTGGACATGAATGACCGCGCGCTGCGCAACATCGTCATCGGCCTCGGCGGGCCCACCCAGGGAACGCCGCGGGAGGACGGCTTTGACATCACCGTTGCGAGCGAGGTCATGGCAATCTTCTGCCTGGCGACCGGCATCGAAGACCTCACCTCCCGCCTGGCCCAGATCACGGTGGGTTATACCTATGACCGCAAACCCGTGACGGTGGCGGACCTCGGGGTCCAGGGTGCCCTGGCGCTGCTGCTCAAGGATGCCCTCAAACCCAATCTCGTGCAGACGATCGCCGGTACGCCCGCGCTGGTCCACGGCGGACCGTTCGCCAACATCGCCCACGGATGCAACTCGGTGATTGCGACGGGACTGGCCCGCGAACTGGCCGACGTCGTCGTGACCGAGGCCGGATTTGGTGCCGACCTGGGTGCCGAGAAGTACATGGATATCACCTCCCGGGTGGCAGATGTGGCCCCGGACGCCGTTGTGGTGGTGGCCACCGTCCGGGCGTTGAAGATGCACGGCGGAGTCCCCAGGGACCGTCTGGACGAACCAAACCCTGCCGGCCTGGAAGCCGGGACGGCGAACCTGCGCAGGCACGTGCGGAACATTGCCCGGTTCGGCCTGACGCCCGTGGTGGCAGTTAACCGCTTCACCACGGACACGCCGGAAGAACTGGACTGGCTCCTTAGCTGGTGCTCGGAAGAGGGCGTCGAGGCTGCGGTGGCTGATGTCTGGGCAGAGGGCGGCGGCGGACCCGGCGGTGACGACCTCGCAGCAAAGGTGCTGGAGGCCCTCCGCAAGCCTTCTGCGTTCGCGCCGCTGTACCCCCTGCAGATGAGCATCGAAGAGAAAATCCGCACGGTCGTGCAGGACATTTACGGAGCGGACGACGTCGAGTTTTCCGTCCCTGCGCTCCGCCGGCTGGAGGAAATCAAGGCCAATGGCTGGGAGCACTTCCCGGTGTGCATGGCCAAGACACAGTACTCGTTCTCGGACGATGCCACGAAGCTGGGTGCCCCGATTGGTTTCACGGTGCACGTGCGGGATCTGGTGCCCAAGACCGGAGCGGGGTTCATCGTCGCCCTGACCGGGGCCGTGATGACCATGCCCGGGCTGCCCAAATCCCCGGCTGCCCTCCGGATGGGCGTGGCGCCGGACGGAACGCCGTCCGGTCTCTTCTAACGCCCTCCTCATCATCGAGATAGCAGAAAGTGCACGTCCCGGCGCCGGGACGTGCACTTTCTTCTATCTCGAATTTTTTGGGGGGAGGGGAGCTTAGCGCTCCACTTCGCCCCGGATGAACTGCTCGACCTTTTCGCGGGCCAGGTCATCGTTGTACTGCTCGGGCGGGGACTTCATGAAGTAGCTCGACGCCGAGAGGATGGGTCCGCCGACACCGCGGTCCAGCGCGATCTTCGCCGCACGGACGGCGTCGATGATGACGCCCGCGGAGTTGGGGGAGTCCCACACTTCCAGCTTGTACTCCAAGGACACCGGAGCGTCGCCGAAGTTCCGTCCTTCCAGGCGGACGAAGGCCCACTTGCGGTCATCCAGCCACGCAACGAAGTCGGACGGGCCGATGTGGACATCCTTGGCAGCCAGTTCGGCGGCGACATTGGAGGTGACGGCCTGCGTCTTGGAGATCTTCTTGGACTCCAGGCGCTCACGCTCGAGCATGTTCTTGAAGTCCATGTTGCCGCCCACGTTCAGCTGGTAGGTGCGGTCCAGCGTGACGCCGCGGTCTTCGAACAGCTTTGCCATGACGCGGTGAGTGATGGTGGCGCCGATCTGGCTCTTGATATCGTCGCCGACGATCGGCACGCCGGCGGCGGTGAACTTATCCGCCCATTCCTTAGTGCCGGCAATGAAGACGGGCAGGGCGTTGACGAATGCCACGCCGGCGTCGATGGCGCACTGGGCGTAGAACTTCGCCGCCTGCTCGGAGCCGACCGGCAGGTAGCAGACCATGACATCAACGTTTGCGGCCTTGAGCTCGGCGACGATGTCTACCGGATCCTCGTCGGATTCGGAGATGGTCTCGCGGTAGTACTTGCCCAGTCCGTCGAGCGTATGGCCGCGCTGGACCTTGACGCCGGTCTCGGGGACGTCGGCGATCTTGATGGTGTTGTTCTCACTGGCACCAATGGCCTGGGCCAGGTCGAGTCCGACCTTCTTGGCATCGACGTCGAAAGCTGCGGCGAACTGAACGTCGCTGACGTGGTAGTCGCCAAACTGGACGTGCATCAGGCCGGGGACGGTTGCTGTCGGGTCGGCATCACGGTAGTAATGGACGCCCTGCACCAGCGATGCAGCACAGTTTCCAACACCAACGATTGCTACCCGGATCGGGTTATTTGCCACTGTTCTCCTTTGAAGGCTTTCCTGTGCCGCCGCCCGCCGCTGACGCGCGGATCTGCCGCAGCAGGCGGCGCAGGCAACTGACATAGTCTACTTCGTCCGGCAGTGACTCCCCGGGGCCGCCAATCCGGGCCGTTTCGCCGGGCATCAGCACCTCACCCGGTGCCGGGCATGTCTGCCCTGGGCGGGCTGCTTCACCGGCTCAAAACTGAATCCGGCGCCCTGCAGACCCAGACCCGGCTCGCCCTCCGCTGACCGCTTTTGGACAACGGCCGGTGGCAGGGCCAACCGGGTCGCCTACGCTGGATGAACAGCGCCGGAGCCCTCCACTAGGAGTGAACCATGAGTCACATGCCAGCTGCCTTCCGTGCCCGCGCCGCCGTCGTACTGGCAGCCGCCGGACTTCTGGCCGGAGGCGGGCTCACCGCCTGCACCACGAGCAGCGACGAATCCCCGCAGAGCCCGACGGCGGAGTCCTCCACATCCCCGCAGCTGGCCGACGAGTGTGAGCTGCCGGAACCTTCCGCCACCCCCAGCCCGGAGAACAGCGACTTCTCCGCAACGGATGCGGACAGTTCCGCGCTGGAAGTGGGCAGTGGTGCGCAGAAAGCCGTTGGCAGCTCCACCATCAGCAAGTCGGGAGACAGCTCCAGCACTCATTCCTCCAGCTTTACCGGACTGAACGCTGCCGTGCTGGTATCCGGAGGCGGCTCCCTGGCCATGAACGGGACCACGGTGGAAACCACGGGAGCCGGGGCCAACGGGGTGTTTGCCACCGGCACCGGATCCTCGGCGTCACTGCAGGATGTGAGCGTGAAGACCGAGGGCAGCTTTTCCCATGCCCTGGAGGTCACCGAGGGCGGCAGCATCACTGCCGTCAGCCCGCAGCTCTCCACCGCCAGTGACCATTCCAGCGTTATCGCCACGGACCGCGGCGGGGGAGAGGTCCAAGTCAGCGGCGGGAACGCGACTGCCGGCGGCGAACTGTCCGCCGTCATTTATTCCACCGGGACCATTGCCGTATGCGGACTGACCGGATCATCGGCACTGGCCGAGGCCGCCGTCGTCGAGGGCGCCAACTCGGTGAGCGCAACAAGTTCCGACCTGACCGGCGGCACCCACGGCGCCTATCTGTACTCAAGCACGCCGGGAAACACCGGCGGAGGAACCTTCAGCATGTCCGGCGGAACACTGACGGCCAAGGACGGCAACGCCGTTTTCGTTGACGGCGTCAGTGCCGCCGTCAACCTCAGCAATGCAGCCAAACTGGACCCGGGAGCCGGCGCACTGATCAGCGTTTCCAACAACGGCAGTGCTTCGGCGTCGCTGCAGGAAACGGTGCTGGAAGGACAGCTGACCGCCGACGCCGGGAGCGCGCTGTCGGTGTCCCTGGCTGCCAACAGCCGGGTCACCGGGACGCTGGGCAACGTTGGGCTGGAACTGGATAACACCAGCACGGTGGAACTCACGGCGGACTCCTCCGCCACGTCGGTCCAGGGCGCCCTGGTAACGGGCAGCGAGATCACCAACATCACGGGCAATGGCCACACGCTCACGTACGACCCGGCTGCAGAGGGCAACTCGTACCTGGGCGGCCAGGACTATCAGCTGTCCGGAGGCGGCACCCTCCAGCCCTCGTGAGGCTCCCGAGCGGGCAGTCTCAGGCGAACAGCGGATCTATGAGGCCATGGAGTTCGTCGCAGAGGACACCAAGTCCACGCGGGAGCGCCTGCATACTGGAAGGCATGGATTCTTCGCCCCGCCGCCGGCCGATGCGCATTGTGGTCCCCAGCCGCAACGACCGGTTGCTGAGGCGTTTCACGGAAGTCATCGGCGGACCCCTGGGCCGCTTCACCGCCCCCGGGATCGTCTCCCCGGGATTCTTCACCGTGGAGCGCGTGCTCATCTTCATGACCACGGGGGCGGCTCTCCTGGCCTTGCTGGCCAAGACCCCCTGCCGGCTCAACGGCTGGTCCGACCAGTTCTACCAGGCCTGCTATTCGGACTGGCCCGCGCTGTTCAGTGCCCGCGGACTTGGCGACGGCATCTACCCGTTCATCAGCTCCGGTTCGGAGTTCGAATACCCGGTGCTGCTGGGGCTGCTGGCAGGGTTCGTAGCCTGGCTGGTGCCCGCGGGGGCCGAGTCCCGCGGCCTGGTCTACTTCGACCTCAATGCGGTACTCGCTACGGCAGCCTGGATCGTTACGGTCGTGGCAACCATGCGCATGGCCAACCGCCGGCCCTGGGACGCGGCCATGGTGGCCGTGGCACCTGCGCTGATCCTGTCCGTCTACATCAACTGGGATATGTGGGCGGTGATGCTGGCGGCGCTGGGCATGCTCGCCTTCGCCCGGAACCGTCCCGTGGCCGCCGGGATCTTCTTTGGCCTGGGAACTGCGCTGAAGCTCTATCCCGTCCTCATCCTCGGAGCCATCCTCGTGCTCGCGCTGCGGACCTTGAAGCTGCGGCCCGCGCTGCTGACCTTCGGCGCCACGGCCGGAACCTGGCTGGTGGTGAACATTCCGTTCATGGTCCGCGACTACGCGGGCTGGAAGTACTTCTACGACTTCTCCGCCGAGCGCGGGTCCGGCAACTCCAGTGTCTGGCAGGCCTGGGACATCACGTTCCCGGAGCAGGCTGTAGACGCTGAATTCATCAGTTTCTGGGCGCTGTTCCTCTTTGCTGCGGCCTGTGCCGGAATCGCCGTCCTGGGCCTTGCCGCCCCGCGGCGGCCGCGGCTGGCCCAGCTGGCCTTCCTGATCGTCGCGGCCTTCATCCTCACCAACAAGGTGTACTCCCCGCAGTTCGTCCTGTGGCTGGTACCGCTGCTGGCGCTGGCACGGCCGCGCTGGCGGGACTTCCTGGTCTGGCAGTTCTTCGAGGTCATGCACTGGTGGGCCATCTGGCTCTACCTGGCAGCCGTGATCGGCGGCGGGCCCGCGGAGAACAACCTTGACGGAGGATGGTTCGTGCTGTCCGTCCTGGGGCACATGCTGGCCACGATGTACCTGATGGGGCGTGTGGTCATGGACATCCTGGATCCCCGCACGGATCCGGTGCGCCGGATGTCCATTGACGATCCGCAGGGCGGGCCCTTCGACCACGCCCCTGACCGGTGGCGGCTGAGGCTCCGCCGCCAGCAGGTACCCTTGGAAACGGACGCAGCCCCGGCGAAAGAAGCATTGTGACTCCCGCTCCCTACCGATTCCAGCAGCTGTCCCGCGAGGACTTCGAGGCGCTGGCAGACCGCCATGCCGACGTCGTTATCCCGCTCGAACAGACCCCGTACTGGGCGGATTTCGAAACGCGGCTGGGCCGGGACCCCTACGGCATCTGGGCCTATTACGACGGCGACAAGCTCGTTGCCACGGCAAGTTTCCTCCGCTCCCGGCGCCGGTTCCGGCCGTCCCTGGTCGCCGTCAACGGACCGACCTGGTTCGCAGAGCGGACCCCTGACGCTGAAGCCAGGCTGGTGCAGACCGTCCAGGCACAGTTCCGTGCCGACCCGGGGGTGAAGCCGCTCTACGTGCGCATGCAGGTGGAGCACCGCCGGGACCCGGTCACCGGCCCGCTGGAACACGGCTGGTACGAACGCGAAATCGTCGTCGACCTGACGCCTGACACCGAAAAGATCTTCGCCTCCTTCCGGTCCAACGCACGGAACCTGATCCGCAAGGCGGAGAAGCTTGGCGTCCAGGTCCGCACCGTGGAACGGGACGCCTGGGCCAAGGTGTTCCGCACGGAGCTCTTCCCGATCATGCAGGAGACCGCCGCCCGCGACGGCTTTTCCAGCTTCGACTCCTCCTTCTACGAGACCCTCCTGGAGGAACTGGGCGACCATCTGCGCCTGATGGTCGCGTATGTGGAGGACAAGCCCGTCTCCTGGCTCATCACCACCGAGTACCGCGGCTACTCGGTCTACTACTTCGCCGCCAGCTCCCGGGACGCACGGAAGACCAACGCTCCCTACCTGCTGCTCTGGGAAGCGTTCAAGGTACTCAAGGACGCGGGAAACACCGCCTGCGGGCTGACCGGCATCGAAAGCGAGAACTACCCTTCGCTTGCCAACGTCACCACGTTCAAGCGGAACTTCTCCAAGACGGTCGTCACGGTTCCGACCACGTATGACATTCCGCTGGCCCCGGCCCGCTACAAGGCCCTGGCCGCCGTCCTGCGGCTCCGCCGTGAGGCCCCGGCGAAGCTCCGGGCGATAGCCGGCCGAGTAAAGAACCTCCCGACGTCAGCGAAGGCACGCCGTGACTGATGTGACCGTGGTGGGAGCCGGGCCCAACGGCCTGGCCGCAGCCGTCACCATGGCCCGTGCCGGACTCTCGGTCCGGGTCCTGGAGGCGGCGCCCACCGCGGGCGGGGGATCCCGCACCCGGGAGCTGATGCAGCCCGGATACCGGCACGACATCTGCTCCGCTGTCCATCCCATGGCGCTGGCGGCACCGTTCTTCCGTGACTTTGGGCTGGCGGAGCGGATCCCGTTCGCCGTGCCCGTTGCCTCCTACGCCCAGCCCCTCGATCAGGGGCGCGCTGCCGTCGCGTACCGCGACCTGGAACGCACGGTCCAGGGGCTTGGCGTGGACGGACAGGCTTTCGGCGCACTGCTGCGCCCGCTGGTCGAACACAGCGAAGCCATCACCCGCATGCTGATGAACCCCCTGCTGCGGCTTCCCCGCGAACCGCTGGCCGCGCTGCGGTTCGCCGTGGCGGTGCTGGAGCAGGGAAGCGGAGCCTGGAACCGCCGGTTTGCCGGCGACGCCGCTCCAGCGCTGCTCACCGGCGTCATGGCCCACCCTGTGGGCCGCTTGCCCTCGCTGCCCTCGGCCGGGGGCGGCCTGCTCCTGGCAATGCTGGCCCACACCGTGGGCTGGCCTGTTCCGATTGGCGGATCACAGGCCATTGCGGATGCGCTGGTGGACGATCTGGTCCGGCACGGAGGGGAACTTGAAACCGGGCATACCGTGGATTCACTGTCGGAGCTCTCCGGGTCCCGCGCCGTTCTCCTGGACACCGCGCCGGCCGGGCTGCTGAGGCTTGCGGGGGACCGGCTGCCCGCCCGGTACGCGCAGCGCCTAGAGAACTTCCGCTACGGCAACGCTGCCTGCAAGGTTGATTACATCCTTTCTGGCCCGGTCCCCTGGGCCAACACCGACGTGGCAGCCGCGGGAACCGTCCACGTCGGAGGGACACGGGAGGAAACTGCCGCGGCAGAAGCGGAGGTCGCGGCCGGACGCCACCCGGAACGGCCCTACGTCCTGCTCTCCCAGCCGAGCAGCTTCGACCCGTCCCGCACTCCGGACGGGCAGCACGTCCTGTGGGCGTACTGCCACGTTCCGGCCGGATCCGGCAAAGACATGACCGAAGAGGTCACCGCACAAATCGAGCGCTTCGCCCCCGGTTTCCGGGACCTCATACAGGACTCCACTGCGACGACGGCGCAGGGCCTGGCTGCGTACAACGAAAACTATGTCGGCGGAGACTTTGGGGCAGGTGCGCTAACCGTGGGCCAGATGCTCCGCCGCCCGGTGCTGTCGCCGAATCCGTGGGCCACCCCACTGCCCGGGGTGTACCTCTGCTCCGCCTCCACGCCGCCGGGTCCGGGCGTGCACGGGATGGGCGGCTACCATGCAGCCGCGCTGGCACTGCGGCGGACCTTCGGCCTCCCGGTTCCCGCGCTGGGCCCGGGCGGTCCGGCCTGACAGCCCGCTTGCTCCGGCGCGTCCCGGGGCGTCCCGGGCGTAAACGCAGCCTCCCAAGCGGTATCTTGTAGGTGCAGGCGGGCGGGCCGCAGGTAAGCTCAGCCGGGGGAAAACCATGACAGTGCCAGCGCGCGAGCGTGAACGCAGCCCCAAGCTGCGGATCCCTCCCCAGCCAGCTGTACGCTCCCGGCCAACCCGGATTATGCAGGCGTCCCCGGATACGGCCGCCGGCAGCGGCAGCCTCCGCGGCCGGCACCGGCCTCCGCGCCCGTGGTCCCGGACCGCCGTCGTCCTGGCAGGGCTGGGCGCCCTCTTGCTGGCAGCGGCCGGAATCCTCGGTTACCGCCATGTCAGCCACAATGTCCTCGGTCCAGCGGCGCAGGTGGAAACCTACCTGGCAGCGCTCGTCTCCGGTGATCATGCGGCCGCAGCGGAGCTACTCCCGCCAACCGGAGCCGCAGCAGTTCAAGACGCGCAAATCTACGCCGCTGCTTCGAACCGGATCACAGGATATGAGGTCCTGGGCCAGGAGATGCGCGGCGGGGAGGCAGTGGTACGCACTGTCCTCCAGCAGCGGGGCGAGTCGAAAACGGTGGACTTCGCGCTGTCCAGGGCGGGCCGGGAAGCCGCTATTTTCGCGGGGTGGCAGCTGGACCATACTGCCGCCCGCGAGGTGGAGGTTACCGTTCCGTCCGGGACGGCCGCCATCCGCCTCAACGGAGTATCCGTACCCCTTTCCGGACAGGCCCGGACACTGCGCCTGCTTCCCGGCGAGTACTTCCTCGAGGGGCCCGAGAGCCGCTACATCAGCTACGGACCTGCCCGCACCATCGCGGTGGAGCCGGGGATGGCCGGGGCTCCCGTGCCCGTGCGCCTTTACGCCTCGGCCACGGCCACGCTCGCCCAAGACGTCCAGGCGCAGGGACAGGCATACCTGCTGGACTGCCTCAGCAGGCAGGAAACGGCCCCGGAGGCCTGCCCCAACGCGGCGTACGCCGGTGCGGATCCGGCGCGGTACCGGGGAATCGAGTGGACCCTGACCAAGGAACCCGTCTACCGAGTTACCGGCACCCCGGAAACCGGACTCGCCGTCTACGCGGCGGGAGGCAAGGCGCGAGCCACCTACCAGGAAGAAAGCGGCGGACGCTGGCAAACACGCACCGACGACGTCGGCATTGCCTTTGGCTCCGAACTGTCGGTCGCGGGGGACATCCTGGAGCTCGACTTCAGGCCGTAGCGGCCCAGCGCGGGGAAAGCCCTTGCACTGCGGCCGGTGCCGTGGCGAACTGGAAACAGGAGGTTCCCATGACGGACACACCCGAACACCTGAACAACCATCACCGTGACACGCTGAACCAGATCCTGCGCCACCCGGTCTCACACAACATCGAGTGGAAACGGGTGCGTTCCCTGCTCGAGGAGGTGGCGGACACCACGCGGGAGCACAACGGGAAGTACGAGGTAACCCTGGCCGGGCACACTGACTACCTGACGCCCCCGCACGGCAAGGATATCGACGAACAGACTGTGGTGGACCTGAGACAGATGCTGGAGCGCGCCGGCTACTCCCTGCAGGAGTAACGGGCGCCTGAGCACTGCTACTCGACGGTGAGTTCGCCCATCCGTGACCACTCCTGGCCGTCGATCAGGGTGTTGATGATCTGCGGCGTCTCCACCAGCGCCGGAAGCATGTCCTTCATGGCCTGCTGGAAGTGGTCGCTGTTCACGTGGGCACCAGCCGCGTCGTCCTTGAAGGCTTCAACGAGCACGTACTCGTTGGGATCCTCCAGGCTCCGCGACCAGTCGAACCAGAGGTTCCCCGGCTCGGAACGGGTGGCGGCGGTGAAGCCGGCGGTCAGTTCAGGCCACCGTTCGGTCCACTCGGGCTTGACCTTGAACTTGACGACGATGAAGATCATCTTCTCCTGCTTTCGGTAGGGGGGCGGGACATCAATCCTATGCCCCGCCCCGCCGGGAACTCATGCGGGCTTCCGCCTCCCGGCGCAGTGGGAGGATGGAAGCGTGGCTCATCTCGACGTATCCAACATTGACTACTTCCTCTCCGACGGCAGGCAGCTGCTCAGCGGGGTCAGCTTCAAGGTCGGCGACGGCCACAAAACGGCCCTGATCGGACCGAACGGCACCGGCAAGACCACGCTGCTGCGCATTATTGCGGAGGAAATCAAACCCGACGAGGGCACGGTGTCCCGCTCTGGGAACATGGGCATCATGCGCCAGTTCGTGGGTCAGGTCCGGGACGGCAGCACCGTGCGGGATCTCCTCGTTTCCGCCGCGCCCCCGGCCATCGCCGCTGCCGCCCGCGCAGTGGATGAGGCTGAGCTGGCCATGATGGAGAACGACGACGAACCCACCCAGATGCGCTATGCCCAGGCCATCGCGGACTGGGGAGACGCCGGCGGGTACGAGCAGGAGACCGTCTGGGACGAAGTCACCATGGCCGCCCTGGGGATGCCGTTCGATTCGGCCCAGTACCGCAAGGCCAGCACCCTTTCCGGAGGGGAACAGAAACGCCTCGTCCTGGAAGCGCTGTTCACCGGGCCCGATCAGCTGCTCCTGCTGGACGAACCGGACAACTACCTGGACGTGCCGGGCAAGCGCTGGCTCGAAGCGAAGCTCGCCGAGTCGAAGAAGTCGGTGCTGTTCGTCAGCCACGACCGGGAGCTGCTGGCCAACGCCGCCACCCGGATTGTCACGCTGGAACCGGGCATCAACGGAGCCTCCGCCTGGATTCACGGAGGTGCCTTCGAGAGCTACGTCCAAGCCCGTGAGGATCGGAACGCCCGCTTCGAGGAGCTGCGGCGGCGCTGGGATGAGGAGCATGTGAAGCTCAAGGAACTCGTCAACATGTACAAGAACAAAGCTGCGTTCCGCTCCGACATGGCTAACCGGTACCACGCAGCCCAGACCCGGCTGGCCAAGTTCCTGGAGGCCGGCCCGCCTGAGGCGCTGCCGATCGAACAGAACGTCCAGATGCGCCTGCGCGGCGGCCGGACCGCCAAACGGGCCGTGGTCGCGGAAAAACTGGAGCTCACCGGACTGATGAAGCCGTTCAGCACCGAAATCTGGTTCGGTGACCGGGTGGGGGTCCTTGGATCCAACGGCTCCGGCAAGTCCCACTTCCTGCGTCTGCTGGCAGCCGGAGGAAGTGACCCGGACAAGGAACACGAACCGGTCTCGGAGGTTGAAATCGCCCCGGTTCCGCACGAAGGTTCCGTGAAGCTCGGCGCCCGGATCCGGCCCGGGTTCTTTGCCCAGACCATGCTGCGCCAGGACCTGCTGGGCAAAACCCTTCTGGACATCCTGCACCGCGGCGACGAGCACCGGTCCGGGCTGGGCCGGGAAGCGGCGGCCGGTGCACTGGACCGTTACGGCCTTGCCTCGCAAGGTGAGCAGAAATACGAGTCCCTCTCCGGCGGCCAGCAGGCGCGGCTGCAGATTCTGCTGCTGGAACTCTCCGGAGCCACGCTGCTGCTGCTCGACGAACCCACGGACAACCTGGACCTGCACTCAGCCGAGGCGCTGGAAAAGGCCATCGACGCCTTTGAAGGTACCGTCCTGGCCGTCACCCACGACCGCTGGTTCGCGCGCAGCTTCGACCGGTTCCTGGTCTTCGGTTCCGACGGCCGCGTGTATGAGTCCGAGGAACCGGTGTGGGACGAGAAAAGGGTCGAACGGGTCCGCTAACGGAGCTCACCTGCACATTTCCCTCCGGAGGCCCCTGGACTCCAGAATGATGGTGTGAACACCAAAACCCTGGACCGGGCCCTTCTGGCTGTCTTCGCAGTTTTCGCCCTCAACGGTCTGATTTTCGCCAGCTGGGCGGCGCGGATTCCCGCCGCGGCCCAGGCCCTGGACATCGGTTCTGCCGGGGTGGGACTGCTGCTGCTCTTCTCCGCAGTGGGCTCCGTGGGAGCCCTGCCGCTGGCCGGAGCGCTGGCCCAGCGGGTGGGGACCGCCAACGCAGTGCGGACCGGCGGGCTGCTCGCATCCGCAGCCGCACTGGTCATCGCGGCGGGACTCTCTGCCGGATCGATCCCCCTGACTGCCGCCGGACTGCTGATCTTCGGCTCCGGCATTGGTCTCTGGGATGTGGCCATGAACCTGGAAGGCACGGAGGTAGAGCGGGGACTGCGCAGGACCCTGATGCCCAAGTTCCACGGGGCCTTCAGCGGCGGTGCGTTCCTGGGCGCGATGATCGGTGCCGGCCTGTCTGCCCTGAACGTCAGTCTCCCTGTGCACCTGATCGGAATCGTGGCGGTGGCAGTTGTACTGGTGATCCTGGTGCCCAGGGCCTTCCTGCCGGATTCCCCCGAAATCCATGATCCCCAGGAGGAGGCAACCGCCAGGCCTTCCAGCTTCGGCGCCTGGAAAGAGGGCCGTACTCTGCTGATCGGCGTCGTCGTCCTGGGTGCGGCACTTACCGAAGGCGCTGCCAACGACTGGGTGGCCAAGGCAACCGTGGACGGGCTGGATGCCTCAGAAACAGCAGGTGCCGTGATGTTCGGCTTGTTCGTTGCGGCCATGACCGCCACCCGCTGGTTTGGTGCCCGCCTGATCGACCGCATGGGCCGGGTCCGGGCGCTGCGGCTGTGCATGGGTGCCTCCCTTGCGGGACTGATCCTTTTCGTCTTCGCTCCCAGCCTCTGGCTCGCCGGCATCGGCGTCATCCTGTGGGGCATCGGAGCCGCACTGGGCTTTCCCATGGGAATGTCCGCTGCCGGTGACGATCCCGTGCACGCCGCAGGACGCGTCTCGGTGGTCTCGACCCTCGGCTACACGGCATTCTTCGTGGGACCGCCGCTGCTGGGCTTCCTCGGCGAGCTTTGGGGGCTGCGCAACGCACTGCTCGTCGTCGGCGCAGCAATGCTGATGTCCATCGTGTTTGCCCCGGTTGCTGCCGAGCGTGAACCCGAGGAGCTGCATGCAGGAAATCCTGCCTCCTAGGGTGTATTTCCAGCCAAAGTTCCCGCGCTGTCGCCTTCCGGACTGAAACTGTCCGGATAAGCACTATCCAGCGGGTGCGGGCAGTCCTAACCTGTTCGCATGTCCCTTCCCTTCAACCCCAACAACCAGGTGCGCCCGGTCTCGGAAGGCCGGCGAGATCCACTGATTCAGGCACGCGGCCTGACTAAGGTCTATAAGTCCAAATCCGGGCCGGTATTTGCCCTTGACGGCCTTGATATTGGTGTTCCGCAGGGCACGGTAACGGCACTGCTGGGACCGAACGGTGCCGGGAAAACGACGGCGGTCAAGGTGCTCACTACCCTGATCAAGCCCAATGCCGGAACCGCCTCCATCGACGGAATCGACGTCGCGGCACGGCCGAAGGATGTCCGCCGGATCATCGGGGTCTCCGGACAGTACTCTGCGGTGGATGAGAACCTGACCGGCATCGAGAACCTCCGGATGGTCGGCAAGCTCTACCACCTGCCCACGGCGCAGGCCCGGCAGCGTGCCGGTGAATTGATCGAGCAGTTCGACCTGGCCGAGGCCGGCAACCGGCCGGTTAAGGGCTATTCCGGCGGTATGAGACGCCGGCTCGACCTGGCCGGTTCGCTGGTCAACAATCCCCGGGTCCTGTTCCTGGATGAACCCACGACCGGCCTGGACCCGCGAAGCCGGCTGGCGCTCTGGGATGTCATCAAATCCCTGGTAGCTGCCGGAACCACCCTGCTGCTGACTACCCAGTACCTGGAGGAGGCGGACCAGCTGGCGGACACTGTTGCCGTGATCGACGGCGGCAAGGTGATTGCCGAAGGCACCTCGGACCAGCTCAAGGCGCGGATCGGCGGGCACCGGGTAGCCGTTGCACTGGTGGAGGGATTCGACTCCGATACGGCCCGGAACATCCTGGCGCGCTACGGCAGCGGGGAAGTCCACACCGCAACCGACGGCCGGGCCCTCGAAGTCGCGGTCACCGAAGGCCCGCCGGCACTGGAGCAGGTGCTGCGGGACCTGGCCGCTGAAGGAATCGAACTGCACGACGCCGGTATCCGGCGCCCGACCCTCGATGACGTGTTCCTGAAGCTCACCGGACACACCACCGAGGAAGAAAAGGAAGATGCCAAAAAAGCGAGGGCAGCACGATGAGCGCCGCAACAGCCACTGCCCGGTTCCAGGACGGTTCCGGAACCACGGCCGGCAGCTGGGTATCCGACGGGTGGACCGTCACCAAGCGGAACCTGATCAAGATCCGCCGCACGCCGGACATGGTCGTGTTCGCGGTACTGCAGCCGATCATGTTCGTGCTGCTGTTCAGCCAGGTCTACGGCGGATCCATTCAGGTGGCCGGCACCAATTACACGCAGTACCTGATGGCAGGCATCTTCGCGCAGACGGTGGTGTTCGGCTCCACGTTCTCCGGATCAGCCATGGCCCAGGACCTGAAGGAAGGGATCATTGACCGCTTCCGTACCCTGCCCATGAGCCCTTCGGCGGTGCTGATCGGACGGACAAACTCGGACCTGGTGCTGAACGGAATCTCGGTGATCATCATGATGTGCACCGGGCTGCTGGTGGGGTGGCGGGTCAATACGTCCTTCTGGGAATTCCTGGGCGGGGTGGGCCTGCTGCTGCTCTTCTCCTACGCCTTCAGCTGGGTCATGGCGCTGCTGGGCATGTCGGTGCGTTCCCCGGAGGCGATCAACAATGCCTCCTTCATCATCCTGTTCCCGATCACCTTCATCTCCAATGCTTTTGTGCAGAGTTCCACGCTGCCGGAACCGCTGCGGACCATCGCCGACTGGAATCCGGTCTCCGCCCTGGTCCAGGCCGTCCGCCAGCTCTTCGGCAACCTGGGTTCGACGCCGGTTCCGGACACCTGGCCCATGCAGAACCCGATCACCACGGTGCTGGTCGGCTCCGCGCTCATGCTGGTGGTTTTTGTACCCCTAGCAGTACGCAAGTTCGAGGCGGTGAGTTCCCGCTAGGACCCGACCCGCGAACGGAAGGACACCCCCATGATCGAGGCAGCAGGACTCACCAAGCGCTTTGGCAGCAAGACCGCCGTCGACAGCATCACTTTCTCCGTCCAGCCCGGAAAGGTGACCGGGTTCCTTGGCCCCAACGGAGCCGGGAAATCGACCACCATGAGGCTGATCGTCGGACTGGACCATCCCACCGCCGGGAAGGTGATCGTCAACGGCAAGCCCTATGACCGGCACCGGATGCCGCTGCACGAGGTGGGCGCGCTGCTCGAGGCCAAGGCCGCTCATCCCAAGCGCAGCGCTTACAACCACCTGCGGGCCATGGCCGCGACCGAAGGCATCCCGGCTTCGCGGGTCAAGGAGGTCATTGAGCTCACCGGGCTGGGGCCGGCAGCCAGGAAACGGGTCGGCGGGTTCTCGCTGGGCATGGGCCAGCGCCTGGGTATCGCCGCCGCCCTGCTGGGGGACCCGCAGACGCTGATCCTGGATGAACCGGTGAACGGCCTGGATCCCGAAGGCGTGAAGTGGGTCCGCTTCCTGGTCAAGGGCCTCGCCGCGGAAGGCCGCACGGTTTTCATCTCCTCCCATCTGATGAGCGAGATGGCTGTCACCGCAGACCACCTCATCGTGATCGGCCGCGGAAGGATCCTGGCCGACGCTCCGATCGACGAAGTCCTCACCAGCGGCCAAAAGGAGCGGGTCCTGGTGCGCGCGGACGACGCCGATGCCCTGGCAGCCGCCGTAGGGTCGCCGGGCGTGGAGGTACGCAGGACGGCGGCGGACGAGCTGGAGATCCTGGGCCTGCCGGCCCGCAGCATCGCCGAAACCGCCTTCACCCGGGGAATCCTCATCACCGGACTGATCCCACAGCAGGAAACCCTTGAAGATGCCTATATGGAGTTGACCGGCGGCGAGGTCGAGTACCGTTCCGGGCCGGTCAGCGAGCAGGCGCTCCCGGCAGCCGAAGGGCAGGGCAAATGAGCACGGCCGCAGCTCCCGCATCCCGGACGCCCCGCGCCTGGTCCGGCGGACCGGTGACGTTTGGGCGGGTGCTCCGCTCGGAGTGGATCAAGACGAATACCGTGCCGTCAACGGTCATTCTGCTGGCGGTGAGCTTCGCGGTCATGGTTGGACTTGGAACCCTGGTCGCATGGGGCATTGTCCAGCTCGCCAGCGATCCGGAGTCCGGCCCGCCGCAGGGGATTGGGCAGTCGCTTCAGAGTGCCGCGTACGATGTTCCGGCCGCAGGCCTGCCGTTCGGCCAGCTCCTGATCGCCGCCCTGGCGGTGGTGGTGATCGGCTCCGAATACACCACCGGCATGATCCGCAGCACCATGGTGGCGGTGCCCACCCGCACCCCCGCCCTGCTGGCCAAGACCCTGGTGATCGCCGTCATTTCCTTTGTGCTCGGCGTCGTGGCCGCCTTCACGACCTATCTGCTGGCCCAGCCGATACTCGCCGGCTCAGACCTGGACTTTGGACTGGACGCCCCTTGGGTGCTGCCTTCCATCATCAACACCGGTACGGTCCTGGCCCTTATAGCCATCATGGGTGTGGGGATCGGCGCCCTCCTGCGCAACACCGCCGGGGGAGTGGTGACCCTGGTTGGCGCCCTGTTCGTACTGCCGATTATTGCCGGCCTCCTGACCGGGCTGGCGGACTGGGTCGAAGACGCGGCCCGGTTCCTGCCCAGCAGCGCTGCGGCCCAGCTTGTGGCTACGAACATCCAGCCGGGTCAGTTCAACCAGGCGGAGGGCGGCCTGATCCTCGCCGGCTGGGCCGTGATCCTGCTGGCCGCCGCCGCCGTCGTCCTGAAGAAGCGGGACGTTTAGGCTCCGCCCTGACCGGACTCAGGGCGGACCCGCAGTCATCCCTAAGGGTGAGCCCTGAAAAGTCCTGAATCATCCCTTGGAACGGTCCGGTGGCCGCTGCACTCGCATAGGCTGGGGGCAGCCCCCACGAACCTGTCCGTTCCAACATGAGGATTCCAATGATCGAGGCACACGGCCTCTCGAAACGCTACGGCGCCAAAACGGCAGTCGACAACGTTTCTTTCACTGTCCAGCCGGGCAAAGTCACCGGCTTCCTGGGCCCGAACGGTGCCGGCAAGTCCACCACGATGCGCATGATCGTGGGACTGGACCGGCCCAGCGCCGGCACGGTCACCGTCAACGGTGCACCGTACGCCCGGCACAAGGCACCGCTGCATGAAGTGGGTGCGCTGCTGGACGCCAAGGCAGTCCACACCCGCCGCTCGGCATACAACCACCTGCGCGCCATGGCCGCGACCCACGGCATCTCCAACAAGCGCGTCAACGAGGTCATTGAGCTGACCGGGCTGGGGTCCGTGGCGAAGCGGCGGGTTGGCGGCTTCTCCCTGGGCATGGGCCAGCGGCTCGGCATCGCCGTCGCAATGCTGGGGGATCCCAGCACCCTGATCCTGGACGAACCCGTCAACGGTCTCGATCCTGAAGGCGTGCTCTGGGTCCGCAACCTGGCCCGCGGCCTGGCAGCCGAGGGCCGCACGGTCTTCCTCTCCTCCCACCTGATGAGCGAAATGGCCGTCACGGCGGACCACCTGATCGTCATTGGCCGCGGCCGGATCATCGCCGACGCCCCGATCCAGGAAATCATTGACGGCGGCGGCCGCCAGCGCACCCGGGTACGCACCGACAACGCTGCCGATCTCTTGCCGGTCCTTGAAGGGCAGGGCGCGGAGATCAAACGCATTGAGGACGGGCTCTTCGAAATCAGCGGCGCCGATTCACGCTCCATCGCGGAAATTGCGCTGGACCGCCGGATCCTGCTCACGGAACTGACTCCGATCCAGGTCTCGCTCGAAGACGCCTACATGGAACTCACCCGGGACGACGTTGAATACAAGTCCCACGGATTTAGCCAGGAACCGGCTGCAGCAGCCGAGCCTGTTGTGGAAGGAACCCGAGCATGAGCACCGCAACCGCGCCCGCGCCCACGCGCAGAGCAGCCCGTCCCGACGGCAGCGGCGTGAACTTCGCCCGGATCCTGCGCTCTGAGTGGATCAAGGTGACCACGGTCCCTTCCACTGTGATCCTGCTGGCCACCACGCTGGTGGTCATGGTGGGGATCGCGGCACTTGTTGCCTGGAGCTGGGCGACGACCGCCCAGATGCTCTCGGACGATCCCGCGATGGGTCCGGCCATGGGCGTTGGATCCGGCATGGACCTGCAGGCCATGGTCTATGACACACCAGCCTCGGGCGTGCTGTTCGGCCAGCTCCTGATTGCGGCCCTCGCTGTGGTCCTTGTTGCCTCCGAGTACAGCACCGGAATGATCCGCTCCACGATGGTGGCAGTTCCCACCCGCACGCCGGCGCTGCTCGCGAAGGCAATTATCACTGCGGTTATTGCCTTCGTCATCGGGGTCGTTGGGGCTTTTGCCAGCTTCCTGATCAGCCAGCCCCTGCTGGCACCGGAGAACCTTGACTTCGGCCTGGACGCCCCTTGGGTACTGCCCAGCATCATCAACACCGGAACGCTCCTGGCCGCAATCGCGGTGATGGGTGTTGCTACCGGGTCCCTGCTGCGCAGCACGGCCGGCGGCGTCGTCACCATCATCGGCGTGCTCTTCGTCCTGCCGGTGATCGTTCAGCTGATCTCCGGGCTGGCGGACTGGATTCCCGACGCCGCCCGCTTCCTTCCCAGCAGTGCCGGAACCCAGCTGGTAGCCACCAGCATTTCCGACGGTGCCCTGAACCAGCTCGAGGGCGGGCTCGTCCTGGGTGGATGGGCCCTCCTGCTGCTGATCGCATCGCTGGTTGTGAACAAGGTCCGGGACGTCTAGGACCTGACGGGCCCGCCCGGCTGCCAAAGGCCGGGCTGCATAAACCCGGTGGAGGGGAACGCGGATGAACGGCCGCGCTCCCCTCCACTGTTATGTCCGCCGCTTCCCGTTCCCGGTCCCGGTTTCTGGTTGAATCGGACTATGAATCCAACGCCGCACGAACACGTCACCGACCTGGCCGAATACGTCGCCGCCTCGCCGTCGAGCTTCCACGCCGCGCGGACCGCAGCGGACCGGCTCGCGGCCGTCGGTTTCACGGAGCTGCGCGAAGACTCGAACTGGCCGGCCGCACCCGGCCGTTATGCAGTGGTGCGCGACGGCGCCTTCATTGCCTGGATCGTTCCGGAGGACGCCACGCCGACCACCGGCTTTAACATCTTCGGCACCCACACCGACTCGCCCACGTTCAAGCTCAAGCCTTCCTCCACCACCGGAAAGCTCGGCTGGCTGCAGGCGGGCGTGGAGGTCTACGGCGGGCCGCTGCTGAACTCCTGGCTGGACCGGGAGCTGGAGCTGGCCGGACGGCTGGTGACGCTCGACGGCGTCGAGCACCTGGTTGCGACCGGTCCGCTGCTGCGCTTCCCGCAGCTTGCCATCCACCTGGACCGCGCAGTGAATGAGGGCCTGCTGCTGGATAAGCAGCAGCACATGAATCCTGTCTGGGGCCTGGGCGATCCTTCGTCAGCGGACCTGCTGGGACTCCTTGCAGCCAAGGCCGGCCTGGACCGGGAGGAGATCGGCGGGTACGACGTCGTTGCCGCCGACACCCAGCCGGCCCAGGTCTTTGGCGCCAATGCGGAGTTCTTCGCCTCCGGCCGGCTGGACAATCTCTCTTCGGTGCATGCCGGCCTGCAGGCGCTGGAGGCAGCTGCCGCCGCCAAGGCCGGCGGGTCGATTGCCGTCCTGGCCGCCTTCGACCATGAGGAAGTCGGCTCCGGCAGCCGGTCAGGCGCTGCGGGACCGTTCCTCGAGGACGTCCTGGCGCGGATCAGCTCCGGGCTGGGCGCCGGTGCCGTCGAAGCGCAGCGCGCGTTCGCGGCGTCGTTCTGCATCTCCGCCGACGCAGGCCACGCCGTGCACCCCAACTACGCCGAACGCCATGACCCCGCCAACCGGCCGGTCCTGAACGGCGGCCCGCTGCTGAAGATCAATGCCAACCAGCGGTACACCACCGACGCACCGGGCGCTGCGTACTGGGCCGGGCTGTGCCGGGAAGCCGGGGTGCCCTACCAGGAGTTCGTCTCGAACAACTCGATTCCCTGCGGCTCCACCATCGGGCCGCTGACGGCGACACGGCTGGGGATCCGGACCATCGACGTCGGGATTCCCCTGCTCTCGATGCATTCGGCCCGCGAGATGGCCGGTGTCAGCGATCCGTACCGGCTTTCCCAGGCCGGGGAGCTATTCTTCACCCGCTAGCCGGAGGAGCGCAGGGGGCGGATACCCGTCCACAGGTGAACTTTGCCCCGGTGAAAATCCGATAGGATAGGGGAGTCTGTGCTGTCGGCTATGGCTGGCAGGTTCTGTGCGTGCTGCGGGTAATCCGCCGGCGCAGGGAGCAAAGACAACGCTAAAGAACCTCCTGTTACGGAAATACCGTGACCGTATAGCCCAAAGGAGGTGGGTTCACAAATGCGTGCTTATGAACTGATGGTAATCATCGACCCCGAGGTCGAAGAGCGTACCGTGGAGCCTTCGCTCGACAAGTTCCTCAATGTTGTCCGCAACGACGGTGGAACCGTCGACAAGGTCGACATCTGGGGCCGTCGCCGCCTGGCCTACGAAATCAAGAAGAAGGCTGAAGGCATCTACGCGGTGGTTAACTTCACCGCCAGCCCTGCAGCAGCTGCTGAACTTGACCGCCAGCTTGGCCTCAACGAGACCATCCTGCGCACCAAGATCATCCGCCCCGAAGACCAGAAGGTTGTCGCCGAGTAGTTTCGGCCCACCCTTTATTCGTCAATGAAAGGCCCGCTCACCCGGGCCGAGACACCAGGAGGCATACATGGCAGGCGAGACAACGATCACCGTGGTCGGAAACCTGACGAATGATCCGGAACTCCGGTTCACCCCGTCCGGTTCGGCAGTGGCGAACTTCACCATTGCCTCGACGCCGCGCACCTTCGATCGGCAGTCCAACGAATGGAAGGACGGCGAAACGCTGTTCCTCCGCGCGTCGGTCTGGCGTGAAGCTGCGGAAAACGTCGCCGAATCCCTGACCAAGGGAACCCGCGTCGTCTGCCAGGGCCGCCTGAAGTCCCGTTCATACGAGACCAAAGAAGGCGAGAAGCGCACCGTCATGGAGCTCGAGGTCGATGAAATCGGCCCCTCGCTCCGGTACGCCTCTGCAAAGGTCACCCGCACCCAGCGCTCCGGCGGCGGTAGCGGTGGCTTCGGTGGAAATGCTGGAAATTCCGGCGGCTTCGGCGGCAACTCCAACTCCGGTTGGGGCGGCCAGCAGCAGCAGCAGTCCGCACCTGCGGACGATCCCTGGGGCGCCCCTGCGGGCGGCAACTCAGGCGGCTGGGGAGCCGGCCCGGATTCCAACGATCCGCCCTTCTAAGCAGTACCTGGTGCCGCAAGGCGCCAACCTCTGACGGCAACCGCCGTCGAGCCCATCCCGTGGAATGAATCCACGGGCTCCACTAGACATAAGGAGCTCCACGATGGCTAAGGCTGAACTTCGCAAGCCCAAACCAAAGTCCAATCCCTTGAAGGCCGCTGACATCACTGTCATCGACTACAAGGACGTAGCATTGCTGCGCAAGTTCATTTCCGACCGCGGAAAGATCCGCGCTCGTCGCGTAACTGGCGTATCCGTGCAGGAACAGCGCAAGATCGCACAGGCAATCAAGAACGCCCGTGAAGTTGCACTCCTGCCTTACTCCGGCGCTGGCCGCGGCTAAAGGAAAGGAACCTAACTCATGGCAAAGCTCATTCTGACCCACGAAGTAACCGGTCTCGGTGCTGCAGGTGACGTCGTCGAGGTAAAGGATGGTTACGCACGTAACTACCTGGTGCCCCGCGGTTTCGCCCTGACCTGGACCAAGGGCGGCGAAAAGCAGGTTGAGTCCATCAAGGCTGCCCGCGCCGCGCGCGAGCACGCTTCGCTGGAAGATGCCCAGAAGCAGGCCGCTGCTCTCTCCGCCAAGCCGGTCAAGCTGACCGTCAAGGCCGGCGAGTCCGGACGCCTCTTCGGTACGGTCAAGCCCGCTGACGTTGCCGCTGCTGTTGAGGCCGCCGGCCTCGGCAGCATCGACAAGCGCAAGGTTGAACTGCCGACGCACATCAAGTCGGTTGGTTCCTTCCAGGCCAACGTCCGCCTGCACGACGACGTCGCAGCCGTCATCGACCTCGAGGTCGTTGCCAGCTAGTACGTTGCGCACAGCGTGATGAAAAACGCCCTCCGCCTGTGGCGGGGGGCGTTTTTGCGTGCTTGGGGAATGCTTCGCAGGCTTCCTTTCCTAAGTAGCGCCAGTAATTCCACAAGTATGTGGATATCGACTGTGGATAAAGGGCCCCATATGCCCGTTTCCTGCCGGTGTCAACCTGAAGGTTGAGGGTGAATGTTGACCAAAAAAGGTGGTCATACACAGGTGTGGACGAACATAACGCCTAGTCACAGCCTTGTTTTGGGCAAAACTATTTTGTTATCCACAGCCTTATACCCATCCTGTGCACAAGACACGCCCAGTTATGCACACGGTATCCACACGGCCTGTGGACAACTCGTTTGTTGAGGCAGCCATACGGGGCTACGGTTGCGGTGGACTCCCTCATTGGTGCACCCGGAAATGGTTGCGGCGAGGGCGGTGCCGCGCGCGAGGTGCTGTCAGTGCCGCCTGCTAGGACTGAGTCAGTCCTGCCAACACGGGCGCCCGCCGGACGGGTCCATGGATCTAACGTTTTTGGAAAGGGTGGCCATAGTGTCGCTTGCACAGGCGGATGCCGCTGAATCGACCCGCAACTCCGATTTTGGCCGCACTCCGCCGCAGGACCTGGTAGCCGAGCAGTCTGTCCTCGGCGGCATGATGCTCTCCAAGGACGCGATCGCCGACTGCGTCGAGGTGCTGCGGGGGGTGGACTTCTACCGCCCCGCCCATGAGTCCATCTACGAGGCCATCATCGACCTCTACGGCCGCGGCGAACCAGCGGATGCGGTGACAATCTCGGATGAGCTGACCAAACGCGGTGAAATCGGCCGGATTGGCGGTCCCGCTTATCTGCACACGCTGATCCAGTCCGTGCCGACCGCCGCAAATGCCGGTTTCTACGCGGAGATCGTCCGGGAACGCGCAGTCCTGCGCCGGCTGGTGGACGCGGGAACCAAGATCGTCCAGCTGGGCTACTCCAGCGACGGCATGGAGGTTGACGACATCGTCAACGCGGCGCAGGCCGAGGTCTATGCCGTGGCAGAACGCCGGACAGCCGAAGACTATGTTCCGCTGAAGGACATCATCGAAGGCACCGTCGATGAGATCGAGTCCGCCGGCCACCGCGGCGAAGGCATGATCGGCGTCCCCACCGGGTTCTACGAGCTCGATGAACTCACCCAGGGCCTGCACGGCGGCCAGATGATCGTTATCGCGGCCCGACCGGCCGTGGGTAAGTCGACCTTCGCACTCGACTTTGCCCGCTCCGCGGCGATCAAGAACAACATGACCACCGTGTTCTTCTCCCTGGAAATGGGCCGCAATGAGATCGCCATGCGCCTGCTCTCTGCCGAGGCAACAATCGGCCTGCAGGACCTGCGCAAGGGCACCATCAAGGATGAGCAGTGGGGCAAGATTGCCACCACCATGGGCCGGATGAACGACGCCCCGCTGTTCATTGATGACAGCCCGAACATGTCCCTGATGGAGATCCGGGCAAAATGCCGCCGGCTGAAGCAGCGGCACGACCTCAAACTGGTGGTCCTGGACTACCTGCAGCTGATGTCGTCCGGCAAGAAGGTGGAGTCCCGCCAGCAGGAAGTCTCCGAGTTCTCGCGTGCCCTCAAGCTGCTCGCCAAGGAGCTCGACGTCCCCGTGATCGCGCTGTCCCAGCTGAACCGTGGTTCCGAACAGCGCACCGACAAGAAGCCGATGGTCTCCGACCTCCGTGAATCGGGATCGATCGAGCAGGACGCCGACATGGTGATCCTGCTGCACCGTGAAGACATTTACGACAAGGAATCCCCGCGCGCCGGTGAAGCAGACGTGATCGTGGCCAAGCACCGTAACGGTCCGACCAAGACGATCGTCGTGGGCTTCCAGGGCCACTATTCACGCTTCTCCAACATGGCCGTCGAAGGCGGCTCCGGCTTCTAGCCGGACCGCGCGTCCAGCCGAAGCCCCACAGGAGCAATACCGTGCCAAAGTCCAAACCCCGCAAGAAGGCCGCCGCCAAAAAGAGCCAGGCGCGCCGGAGCCAGCATGAATCGAACCGGATTTTCGGTGACGCCGAGTCCTTCGTGAGCGACGAAGGTGACGCCCTGCTGACCGCCCGCGGCTGGATCAGTGAGCGTAACCAGCCCGGAGGACTGGACCAGGGTGACTGCTGGTACTGGATGCCCTCGCAGCTCCCGGCATACCTGGAGGAAGGCGAGCCGGTCCCGACGTCGGTGTATCCGGTCAGCTCGGGATTCGTCAGCCAGCTCGCCACCCCGGACGGCTCGGTGCCTCCCGGGGCGGAGACAAGGTACGCGTCCCTGGACGAGCTGGAAGCGGACCTGGGCCGGCTTGAGTCCTACCGCGTACCCAAGCAGGCGTGGACCGTTCTTGGGGGAGGCCCCGGCCCGGAGGAGACCCCCGGCGAGCTGATTGACAGCATCGCCGAAGAATGGGAACTCATCGCAGAGCTGATCCACTTCCCTTACAGCGAGGAGGGCGATGGGTCCTTCGACGCCGTCGTCCAGGCAGCGCAGGATGGGCGCCTTACCGAATACGCCTACCAGTCTGTCCTCGCGGGGCGCGGGCTGCCGCGGGCCTAGAGACGGGGCTCTCCGCCGCCTGCAGCAGGGTTGGCAGCGGCATCCCGGCTGGAGGCCAGCTGCCACGGGACGCTGGCAACCATGATGCCGGGCTCAAAGTGCAGGCGCGCCTTGATTCGCAGGGCAGTCTGGTTGTGGACAAGCTGCTCCCACCAGCGGCCGACGACGTACTCAGGGATGTAGACGACGAAGAGTTCGCGCGGCGAACTGCGGCGTGCCTCACGCAGGTAGGCCAGGACCGGGGACACAGTTTCACGGTACGGAGATGAGAGTACCGTCAGCGGCACGGGGATCCTCAGCCGCTCCCAGTCATCGATCACCTTTTGCGTTTCCTCCGGATCCAGGTCCACGATGATCGCGTTCAGGCTGGAGGGCCGGGAGGCCCGGGCGTACGCGAGGGCCCGCAGCACGGGTTTGTGCACCTTGGATACCAGGATCACGGCGTTGACCCGGCTGGGCAGGGCCAGGAGTTCGGGGTCTTCCTCCACACGAAGTTCCTCGGCAACGGACTGGTAGTGAGTGCGGATGCCGTTCATGACCACGTACAGGAAAGCCATTGCCAGCAGCGCAATCCAGGCACCGTGTTCGAACTTCGTGACGATCACGATGACCAGGACCAGCGCCGTCATGCCGAACCCGCAGGCGTTGATGACGCGTGAGCGCTTCATCCGCGCCCGTACTTCCTTTGTCCGCTCCGTGCGCAGCTTGGCGGTCCAGTGCCTGATCATTCCCAGCTGGCTGGCGGTGAAGGAGACAAATACCCCGACGATGTAGAGCTGGATCATCCGCGTCACGTCCGCGTTGAACACCAGGACCAGCAGCAGGGCCGCCAGCCCAAGGACGATGATGCCGTTGCTGAAGGCCAGGCGGTCGCCGCGGGTGCGCATCTGCCGCGGGAGGTACCCGTCCTTCGCGAGGACGGAGGCGAGGATGGGGAAGCCGTTGAAGGCCGTGTTGGAGGCAAAGACGAGGATCAGCCCGGTGGCGCCAATCACTATGTAGAACAGGAGGGACCCGTCACCAAAAACCGTTTCTGCCAGCTGGCTGATCACCGGGTGCTGGATGTACCCCTGCACCGGCTCCCCGTTCAGCAGGAGCTGGGTGGCCGGGTCCTGCACGAAGTGGACCTTGGCCAGGCTGGCCAGGGCCAGGATTCCAGCCAGCATGAGCGCTGCCAGACCGCCCAGCAGGAGCAGCGTGGTGGCGGCGTTGGTGCTTTTGGGCTTGCGGAAGGTGGGAACGCCGTTGCTGATCGCTTCGACGCCGGTCAGTGCGGCGGCTCCGGAGGAGAAGGCGCGCAGGAGCAGGAAGGCGCCGGCCAATCCCGTCAGTCCGGCGTCCATGCCGGCTTCCGGAAGGAGTTCGAATTCGGCAGACGGGGCCTGGGCCAGCGACCCGGTGGCGGATTGGATGAGACCCACGGCGCACATTCCCAGCACGGAGGCCAGGAAGAGGTAGGTGGGTAACGCGAAGACCTTTCCGGCTTCCCGGATTCCGCGCAGGTTCACCAGCATGAGGATGAGTACCCCCGCTGCGGCCAGCAGGCCCTGCCGGCCGTGCAGCACAGGAACAGCCGTTACCAGGTACTGCGCGGCTGAGGACATGGAAACGGCAACGGTCAGCACGTAGTCCACCAGGAGTGCGGATCCCACGGTGAGACCGGCCCGCCGCCCGAGGTTCTCGCTGGCGATCTCATAATCGCCGCCGCCGGAGGGGTACGCATGGACGTTCTGCCGGTAGGAGGCCACTACGGTGAGCAGCACGATGATGACGGCCAGGCCCACCCACGGGGACAATGTCACCGCGGCGACCCCCGCCAGCGCGAGGGTCAGGAGGATTTCATCGGGCGCGTAGGCCGCGGACGAGAGTGCGTCCGACGCATAGACCGGCAATGCCACCCGCTTGCGCAGGAGAGTGTGCGAGAGCTGTTCATTGCCGTACGGACGCCCCACCAGAATGCGCTTCAGCGCATTGAAGAATGTGAGCACGAGGTCAAACCATAGACCGCTTGGAGATCCAAGTCCAGACGCCCGGAGAGCCGGTCTGGGAGCCCACGTGGCGAAGTACACATTAGGCCCCTCGATCCGCATGAACACGCGGGAGTGAAGCATGGTTACGGTTCTGTTTGCAAGGTCTCGGTTTGATATCGATTCGAGTCTTTCCTAGCTTGGATATAGCCCGAATGACGGGCGGACCGCCGGGTCCTCAAGAGCTGATTTGATCCGGCTGGCGGACATCGTTCTGATGTTGACGCCCCGAACCATGCACGGTATCCCGCGCCACCTCTATGTCGCCGCGGCGGGAATACCTGAAACCAGACCTCTAACAGTCGAGGGTCGGCGACGTCGTAATGAAGTCCGGGGACGGATGGAGCGCAGGTGGGCCCTGAGGAGCAGACACAGCTAATGAAGAACTCGAAGATCACCCGTTACGTTCGTCGTGGACTTGCCGCCGCCGTTATCACTGGTGCCAGCGCTGCCGGCCTTACCGGAATGGCCGCTCCGGCCAACGCTGCATCGATGGACTGGGACGCCCTGGCACAGTGCGAGAGCGGTGGAAACTGGAGCATCAACACCGGTAACGGCTTCTCCGGTGGCCTGCAGTTCCTGCCCAGCACCTGGGCAGCCTTCGGTGGCACCGGCAACCCGGCCGACGCCAGCCGTGAGGAGCAGATTGCCGTAGCCGAGCGCGTTCTGGCAGCACAGGGCCCCGGCGCGTGGCCTGCCTGCACCGCGAAGCTGGGCATGACTGGTGCTACCGCGAACCCCCAGGCTGCTCAGGCCGCTCCGGTTGAGCAGGCTCCCGTCGCCGAGCCCGAGGTCCAGACCTACTCCGTTCCGGTCGAGACCTACACCGAGCCCGCTCCGGCTCCGGCTCCGGCAGAGGCTCCCGCTCCGGTAGAGGCTCCCGTCGCCGCCCCGGTCCCGGCCCCTGCGGCTGAGGTTCCGGCTCCGGCACTGAGCGGCGAAACCTACACCGTGCAGGCTGGTGACACCCTGTCCGGCATCGCCGAGAAGCTCGGTATCGAAGGTGGCTGGCCGGCACTCTACGCAGCCAACGCCGATACCATCATCCATCCTGACCTGATCCTGACCGGACAGGTTATCCAGCTGCCTGCCTAATAGAGCAGCTCTGGAAGGGCAGGACACCTGCGGGTGTCCTGCCCTTCTGCCGTTAAGTGCCCAGCTGCGGATCAGCCGCCCGCGATGGACTGAAGGACCAGCACTTCAGAGCCCGGGGCCACGGGACTGTGCAGCCGGTCAAGCGAGCGGATGTCCTCGCCGTTGACGTATATATTCACGAACTTCCGGACCAATCCGGTTTCGTCGCGGATCCGCCGTCCCAGAACGGGAAAGCGGTCTCCAAGTCCGTCAAGCAGCGTCCCGACAGTCAGCCCGTCGCCGGCGGGCACACTCAGTTCGGACTTGCCTCCGGCGCTCGGAGCGAGCACGGCAGGAAGCAGGACCCGGATCTCCCCTGATGGCATCAGCCAGCCATTCCCGTGGGTGCTGCGCGGACGCACAGCACGTCCGGCAGATTGGTGGCCACCAGGGTGAAGGTCTCTCCTTCATCGGAGCTGGCGTACACGTCTCCTGCCCTGGTGCCGAAATACACTCCGACCGGTTCCGCACTGTCCAGCCCGGCGGCGTCGCGAAGAATGGCGTTGTATTCCGCCGCAGGCAGCCCTGAGTCCAGCCGGGTCCAGGACGTGCCGGCGTCAGTACTGCGGTAGACCGCCAGCTGTCCCTGCGGCGGTATGCGTTCACCGTCGGCCACCAGCGGGACGGTCCAGATGGTCCCTCCCCGCCGCGGATGGGCCAGCATGACAAATCCGAAGTCAGCCGGCAACCCGTCGGCGATGGATACCCAGGTGTCCCCGGAGTCATCGGACCGGTACACGCCGTGGTGGTTCTGCGCATAGAGCCGTGAGGGGTCCTCGGCATCCCGCGCTATCTTATGTACGCACTGGCCGAACTCCGGATCCGGGTCGGGAAGGAAATACGCAGAGATTCCCTGGTTGCGGGCCTGCCAGCTTCCACCGGAGTCATTCGAGCGGTACACCCCGCCCGAACTGATCGCCACGTGCACTGTGTCATCTGCCGGACTGGGCAGCACAGTGTGGGCTGCGGCTCCGCCGTAACCCTCGCCCCAGTCCGGCCGATGCGGGTGGTCCCACAACGGACGGTTGAGTTCAAAGCTGTTGCCGCCGTCGGTGGATTTCCATACAGAGATGGGTTCGCAGCCCGCCCACACGACGCCCGGCCGCGACTCTGAATCGGGCTGAAGCTGCCAGATGCGTCCCAGCGACTCGCCGGTCCCTTCGGGAAACGTGATGGCGCCCGCCTCGGGCTCTGACCACGTTTCACCCAGGTCATCGGAGATCACCACCGTGGGACCCCAGTGCGGCGACAACAGGCCCGCCAGGATGCGCGGAGGTGAAGTGCGCGTGTCGATTCCCACACTGGCCACCTCTTGCATTAGAAAGTGCGGGCCGCTGAGCGCCCACGTGTTCCGGTCTGCGCTCCGGGCAAGCCACAGCCCCTTGCGGGTGCCGATGGCCACCGTGTCTTGGCTTGGGCTCATGGCTGATATTGGACCATCCAGCCGGCGGCCGGACAAGGGGATGCCAAATGCGGATTATCTGACGCGGGAACCTTCCCAGATGGAAAATACGCACGCTGTGGACTAAGCATGGAGGAATGGTCCCTGTTATCCACCTGAGTGAACCGGCTTGATCTACATCGATCCGCCGCTCTGGCCTGCTCACAACACGTGCTTTTCCCACCTGGTCTCAGACACCTCGCTGGAAGAGCTGCACGAGTTTGCCGCAGCGGCCCGTATCCCGCGCCGTGCCTTTGACCAGGACCACTACGACGTTCCGGAGCACCGCTACGACGAGTTGGTCCGAGCCGGAGCGCGGGCGGTCGACGGGCGGACACTGGTCCGTGCGCTGATCGCCGGAGGGCTCCGCATCCCCGCACGGGAACGGGCCGCCTCCCTGGTACATCCGCTGCGCCGGCGCTGGGACTCGCTGGTTCCCGGAGCCGAAGAGGTGGGTGCGGAGCTGCTCAACCGGTGGGGAGAGCCGCACCGCCGCTACCACGACCGCCGGCACCTGCTCCAGGTCCTCGAAGCACTGCACACCCTGGGGGCAACCGACCGTCCGGTGCTGCTGGCGGCCTGGTTCCACGACGCTGTGTACGACGGCGTTCCCGGAAGGGACGAGGAGTCCTCGGCCGTACTGGCCGAGACGCTGCTGCCCGAAGCGGGCATCAGCGCTGGCGAGGTGGAGGAAGCAGCCCGACTCGTCCGGCTCACAGCCGGCCACGATCCGGAACCGGACGATCGGCACGGGGCGCTTCTTTGTGACGCGGACCTGTCCGTGCTGGGACAAACCGCCGAAGCGTATGACCGCTATGCCGCCGACATCCGGCGGGAATACGGACACGTCGAGGAGGATGCATTCCGTGCCGGTCGCCGCACCGTGCTCCAGGCGCTCCTCGGAAATGGCACCGTGTTCCGTACCGGCCGTGCCGAGGCACTCTGGGGAGAGGCAGCGCGATCCAACCTGGCGCGCGAACTGGCCGTCCTGGCTCCCGCCGCCGCAGGCCTGTCCGTACCGGAGAGCAGCACCGAGGGCGGAAGTGCCTCGCGTGGCTAATCCGTCAGGCTTCACCGGACATCCGAAGGGCAGTGCTGGTTACCGCGGCGTCCTGGTCGGCCTGGCTGCCGCTGGACTGGCCACTTTCGCCCAGCTCTACTCCGTTCAGGGGCTGCTGCCGCAATTGTCCGAGGACTTTGGGATCAGCGCAGCCACCGCGGCCCTGAGCGTCTCGGCGGCAACCTTGGGTTTGGCTGCCGCCGTCATCCCCTGGTCCGCTGCCGCAGACCGATTCGGACGGCTGCCCGTCATGCGGACCGCGATCATTGCCGCTGTGGTCCTGGGACTGTTGGTACCTCTCGCCACAGACTTCTCCGTCCTGCTGCTGCTGCGCTTTGTCGAGGGCGCGGCGCTCGGCGGAATCCCCGCCGTCGCGCTGGCTTACCTCAGTGAGGAAGTCAGCCCGGTTCACGCCGCCGTCGCCGCGGGGACGTATGTGTCCGGAACGACCATCGGCGGTCTCGCAGGCCGCATCGTGGCAGCTCCGGTGAGTGAATATTCCAACTGGCGTATCGGTGTTGCGGCGGTGAGCCTGCTGGCAGCGGTCTCCGCCGTTGTTTTTATGCTCTCTGCGCCCCGGCAACGCGGCTGGAGCCCGAGCCCCAAGCAGAAAGGCGGCCCCGGACTCGCGGCCCGCCTTGGGGTAAACCTGCGATCACGCCGGCAACTGGTGCTCTACGCGCAGGCGTTCCTTTTAATGGGCGGCTTCGTGGCTGTGTACAACTATCTCGGTTTCCGGCTGGGCCTTCCGCCGTTCAACCTCCCGCAGGCCCTGGCCAGCTCCCTGTTCCTGGCGTACTTGGCCGGGACGTGGTCCTCACGGGCAGCAGGGAAGGCTGCGGGAATGCTGGCCGGCGGGCGCCGAAACGTCCTCCTTGCCAGTACGGCGGTCATGGCAGCGGGCCTGGCGGTCACGTTGTTCGAGTCCCTGGCTGCCGTCATCACGGGGCTCATTATTTTTACCGCCGGCTTCTTCGGAGCGCACGCCATTGCCTCCGGCTGGGTACCGGTGCTCGCTTCCGAAGGAAAAGCCCAGGCCTCATCGCTGTACAACCTGGCGTATTACGGCGGCTCCAGCCTGATCGGATGGGCCGGCGGACTGTTCTTCCAATCAGCGGGCTGGCCCGCCCTGGCTGGGTTCGTAGGGCTCCTGATGCTCCTCGCAGCCGTCCTGGCAGCGACCCTCCCCGGCAAGCGGGAGCACGAACTGCGGCCTAAGCCGGCCAGCCGTAGGCTGGAAACGTGACAACGCGGACCCCGGCAACCACCAGCGGACTCGGCCGGCGAATCCTGGCCCTGGCGCTTCCGGCGCTTGGCGCACTGATCGCGGAGCCGCTGTTCCTGCTGACCGATGCGGCGATCGTCGGGCACCTGGGAGTGAACCAGCTCGCCGGTGTTGGCCTGGCCTCCACGGTGCTGCAGACCGCCGTCGGCCTGATGGTTTTCCTTGCCTATTCGACCACCGGTACGGTGGCCCGGTACCTCGGCGGAAACCGGCAGCGTGAAGCTGTAGCCGCAGGCCGTGACGGAATTGCGCTGGCGGTCATCCTTGGCGCAGTGCTTTCGCTGGCCGGGATCCTCCTTGCTCCCTGGCTGGCCGGAGCTATGGGCGCTGACGGCGAGGTGCACCGCTATGCGGTGGAGTACCTCCGCTGGTCCATGCCGGGACTGACGGCGATGCTGGTGGTGCTGGCAGCTACCGGGGTGCTGCGCGGACTGCAGGACACCAGGACTCCCCTGGTCGTAGCGGTTGCGGGCTTCAGCGTGAATATCGCACTGAACTTCCTGCTGGTGTACGGGCTCGATCTTTCCGTCGCGGGCGCTGCGATGGGCACGAGCATCAGCCAGTGCGGAATGGCCGCGGTCTATCTGGTGATGGTGGGACGCATGGCGAAACGGGAATCCGTGCCGCTGTGGCCGTCCCGTGCCGGAATCGCTGCGAGCATGCACGTCGGCTCCTGGCTGATGCTGCGCACGCTCAGCCTGCGGATCGCTGTCCTGGCGGCCGTCCTGGTCGCCACGGCGCAGGGGCCGGTGTCCCTGGCAGCCCACCAGCTGGTTATGACTTTCTTCACGTTCCTGGCCTTCGCGCTGGATGCGCTGGCCATTGCGGCCCAGGCAATGATCGGCAAGGAGCTTGGTGCCGGGAACCGAGAGCTGACCCGTGCCCTGACCCGCAAAATGTCGGTGTGGGGGATCGGGTTTGGCGTACTCACCGGGCTGCTTCTCGCGGTGTCCGCCCCGTTCGTGGGCTGGATCTTCACCCCGGATACCGGCGTGCAGCAGGCACTTACCGCAGGGCTGTGGGTCTTGGCTGCGGCCCAGCCCATCTGCGGGCTGGTGTTCGTCCTGGACGGCGTCCTCATTGGTGCGGGTGACGCGAAGTACCTGGCACTCACGGGCGTGGTAAACCTGCTCGCCTATCTGCCCCTGCTGTGGTGGGTCCACTCGTCCGGCCTGGAGGGCGGCTCCGGCATTGCGTGGCTGTGGGCTGCTTTCGGACTTGGCTATATGGCCGCGCGGGCGGTGACCCTCACCCTGCGCGCCCGGGGCGAAGCCTGGATGGTTACCGGTGCGGCACCGGCCAGGACAAAGGACTAAGCTAATGATCGGCCGGACCGGCCGACCACCAACCTGAAAGCGGAGGCTTACCGTGGGCGCACCCCACTCCAAGGCACCTTGGGGCCCGATCCTTCTCCGTTCCGCCATTGCTGCTGTGTACGGCGGGATCACGATCTTCTGGCAGGACCCCACTTTGGCTGTCTTGGCCGCCGCAGGTGCCGCCTACCTCCTGCTGACCGGTGTCAGCCTCTGGCGCATGTCTTCCCTGGCCCGCTCCTGCGACATCGCGCGGGTCCCGGGGGCTCTGCTGGTGTCAGCTGTCGTCTACGCGGCGGCAGGCATCGTGGTGGCCGCAGTGCAGTCCACCACTGTGTTCGCCTACGTGGCCGGTGCTGCCCTGCTGATGGGCGGCCTCATTGAACTCGTGTTCTGGTTCCGCGTCCGCAAGACGTTCACACCGGCCCGTGACTGGCTCATTACCGGTGCCGCAGCGGTCGGTGCCGCCGTGCTGATGCCGCTCTTCCTGGCATTGGCTGAGGGCACCCACGTCCGGGCACTCCTGGGCGTCAGCGGCGGTTCCGCCGTGATCATTGCCGTGGTCCTGGCGATTTCGGGTCTGGGGCTGCGTCATGACGCAAGCCTGACGCCGGAATCAACGGAACACTCACAGGCCGTAAACTAGGACTATCCGCGGCTTCTACTTGGGGTAGAAGACCGCCAGTCGACAACGCAGGAGGACAAATAGTGGCCAAGAGCCAGCCCGGTGGGACCCAGAAACGGAATTCCGTGAAGGCCCCGCTGGTTTTCTCCGCAGTCCTGGCCGTGATCGCCGGTATCACCACCATGATCTTTGCCACCGGCGGCGCCACCAAGGAGCTTCGGGTGGACCTCGGCCTGACGGCCGCCGGGATCGCCTTCATCGCCTCTTTGCTGATTTCCTCCCTTCTGCTGATGACGGAAAAGCCGAACCCGGAACACCTGAGTGAAGGCTCCGGTGTCCACCGTGCCTCGGCAAAGATTCCGGGCGGTGCCGGAAGTGTTGGTGCCCCGGAAAAGAAGAACCCGGCCGGCGAAACGCCGGGGGATCCTGACGCCGCCGATGTTCCCGGGAAACCGGGCACCGACGCTTAGTCCGGCTTAGGTCCGGAGCCCTGGCGCTTCTTCCGTTTGCGGCGCGATGGACGTCCGGTTTGCCGGCGTCCGCCTTTTCCTGCAGGAGCGACGGCGGGCTGCACAGCCGGCGGGGTGTCTCCCAGCAGCTGATCCAGGCCGGTTTCTTCGGCTGCATCGAGGGACGTCACGGCCGGAGCTTCCCTGGCATCTGCCGGCCCGGCGCTGCGGCGGTGCAATACCAGTGCTGCCACGGCTGCGGCAACGGCAACAGTGCTGGCCAGCATTGCGAAGGCATTCAGGTACAGCCACAAAAACATCAGCATCGGCGGCACTGAGGCGGGCATTTGCAGCAGCCCCAGCGCAGACAGGACCCAAAAAAGGACACTCGCTCCGATCAGGATCCAGGCGGTACGGGGAGGAACGGCAGACCGCAGTTTGTGCTCCATGAGGCGCTCCTGGAGGCAGGTGTGAACAGGCGCCGTACTGCTCGACCCGACAAGTCTAGGACGCCGCCGGTGCCGGATCATAGGCAGGCTGGTGCTTTCGGCGGCTGCCTTCCGCTTGCGGTGCCGGCCGCCGCGACCTGCACCGCCGCTAACCGGACCGTCAGAGTGGCGGGCGAAGCTTGCTACGGCAACCCGTAGGGCTGCTGGTTTTCCAGCAGGTTCGACGCCAGCCGACGCCGGTAGGCGCGCACATTTTCGCGGTTGCCGCAGTTGCCCGTCCCGCAGTAGCGGCGGGACCGGTTGCGGGACAGGTCGATCAGGACGCCGCTGCAGTCCGGTGCGGCGCAGATCCGGAGGCGTTCCAGTTCACCGGCCCGGACGACGTCGGCAAGTGCCATGGCGGCCTCCGTCGCCATCCGGTCAGCCAGGTCCGCATCGGGGGGCGTGCAGTGCAGGTGCCAGCCCCAGCCGTCGTGCCGGACCAGCTGGGGAAGTGCCTGGGAGCTGGCCAGCAGGCGGTTGATCCCCTGGGCAAGCGTTTCCTCGCTGCTGTCCCACAACTGCAGCAGGTCGGTGCGCAGCCGTTGCACCGCCTGCCGTTCGGCTGCGGTATGCGTCCGCGATCCCGAGAAACGCTCCTGTTCCAGGAACAGGGTGAGGCCGGGGTCGTCGGCCAGCGGATCGGGGTCGAGGAAGGCGGTGTTCACCAGTGCGGCGGCGCTCGCCAGCGCTACCTCTGTGTCATAAGCGAAAACCATCTTGACTCCTGACATTGCCCGCCTTAGTGTCACAAGCATAGGCCCTTTTAGCTCGTGACATGATCCATGGGGGAGCGGGCCTGCCACCTCGAAAGGTCCACCATGGCTCAGTCCACATCCGGTCCGGGAGCAATGCCACCGGCTGCCGCTGCCGGAGCTTCCGGCATCCTCATCGCCCTCCTTTCTTCCGCGGTTTTCGGTCTTTCGGGCTCCTTTGCGAAATCCCTGATGGAAGCGGGGTGGACCCCGGCCACGGCCGTCGCTTTCCGGATGGGCGGGGCCGCCGCCGTGCTTCTGGTTCCGGCCCTGATTGCCCTCCACGGCCGCTGGTACCAGGTCAGGCAGAACTGGAAGACCATCGTCCTGTTCGGCCTGGTGGGCGTCGCCGGCTGCCAGTTCTTCTATTTCAATGCCGTCGAACGGCTCTCAGTGGGCGTGGCGCTGCTGCTGGAGTTCCTTGCACCGGTGCTGATCGTGCTGTGGATGTGGTTCCGAACCCGCCGCCGTCCCGGGACGGCGACGATGCTGGGAGCGGCGGCCGCCGTCGTCGGCCTGGTCCTGGTACTGGACCTGGCCGGAGATGTTCGGGTCGACCCCATTGGGGTCATCTGGGGGCTGGCAGCTGCCGTGTGCCTGGCGATGTACTTTTTCATCACGGCGAAGCAGAACGAGACCCTTCCGCCGCTGGTGCTCACTGCCGGCGGCCTGCTGGTCGGGGCGGCGTCCATGGTGCTCCTGGGACTCACAGGGGTGCTGCCCACCGGATTCACCACCCAGGACGTGGAACTGGCCGGTTGGGTGACCCGCTGGTGGGTCCCGCTGGCCGGTCTGGTGCTGCTCTCCACCGTGCTCGCCTACGTCACGGGGATCATCGCCGCCCGCGCCCTCGGGCCCAGGGTTGCTTCCTTCGTGTCGCTGACAGAAGTGCTCTTTGCCGTGCTGTGGGCCTGGCTCCTGCTGTCCGAACTGCCGGGAGCTGTCCAGATGGTCGGAGGAGCTTTGATCGTGACGGGCCTGATCCTGGTCAGGACTGACAAGCACACGGATGTTCCGGCGCTTGGCGGCGAGGCAGTTCCCCTGGAAGCACCACCTCAAACGGGTGGAAGCCGGCGCCTGTAGGGCACCATTTCGGGTAGGCTCGCCCGGCAGGACAAAACAGAAAAAGCGGCACGACAATACGGGGGAACCGTGAAGATTTACCTATCCACTCCGGTGGGCACGGCGCTGTGCCCCGGAGCAGGATCACGTGGCCGGACTGGCGCGGCGGGTGCCGCATGAGCCGCACCGCTGCCACGGCGGCCCGTTCCCGCTGGCTCAAGCTGGCCTGGATGATCCCCGCGGCCCTGCTGCTGCTGGCAGCCGTGGTGCTCGCTGCACGCTGGCTGAGGGAAACGCCCGGAGCCCAGGATTTCCTGGCGGCCTATCCGGGCCACTCGGCGCTGCCCGATGGTGCGCCCGTTGGAATCCCGGCCTGGGTGGGCTGGCAGCACTTCCTAAACTCCCTGCTGCTCCTGCTGATCATACGGTCCGGATGGATGATCCGGACGCGGCAGCGGTCCATCGGATCCTGGACCAGGAACAACAAAGGCCTGATCCGCACGAAGAACCAGCCCAAGCGCATGAGCCTTGACCTGTGGTTCCACCTCAGCCTTGACGTCCTCTGGGTGCTGAACGGCCTGGTTTTCTATGTCCTGCTGTTCGCGACCGGACAGTGGATGCGCCTGGTCCCCACCAGCTGGGACATCTTCCCGAATGCAGCGTCAACAGCCCTGCAGTACGCCTCGCTGGACTGGCCGACCGAGAGCGGCTGGGTCAGCTACAACGCCCTCCAGCTGCTCTCCTACTTCTCCATTGTCTTCATCGCCGCGCCGCTGGCCATCCTCACTGGCCTGCGGATGTCGCCGTCGTGGCCCGCCAAGGCACCGCGGCTGAACCGGGCTTTCCCGATCCAAGCGGCCCGGGCGCTGCACTTCCCCGTCATGATCTACTTCGTGCTCTTCATCATCGTGCACGTCACGCTGGTGCTGGCGACGGGCGCCCTGAGGAACCTGAACCATATGTACGCGGCGTCCGACGGCACCGGATGGACCGGCTTCTGGTTCTTCGCTGCTTCAGTGGTCATCATGGTGGCGGCCTGGGTTGCGGCACGGCCGATCTTCCTGCGGCCGGTGGCCGCGCTTACCGGCAAAGTCGGCCGGTAAGCGCGGATCCATTCCCGTTCCGGACGGTCCGGCCTAGGTTTCGAGGCTTTCCGCCGGCATCGTTGAGCCGGCTGGTTCCACGCGGATTTCACGCTTGAGGATTTTGCCGGTGGGACCCTTCGGGAGTTCATCGGTGAACACCACCCGCCGCGGATACTTATAAGCGGCCAGCCGGTCCTTGGCGAAGGCCTGGATCTCGTCGGCCAGGGCCTGGCGGGCTTCATCGGTGGCCGGCACGGCTTCCGCCTTGAGGCCGATCACCGCTGCCACCTCTTCACCGTTGAGCTCGTCCGGCATGCCGACGACGGCAGCTTCCGCCACCGCCGGGTGTTCGTAGAGGACTTCTTCCACCTCGCGCGGGTACACGTTGTAGCCGCCCCGCAGGATCATGTCCTTTTTGCGGTCCACGATGTAGATGTTTCCGTCGTCGTCGAACCGGCCGAGGTCCCCGGTGCGGAACCAGTCGTCCGGAATCGCTTCCGCGGTGGCTTCGGGATTGTTCCAATACCCCTTCATGACGCCGAGGCCGCGCACGGCAATTTCCCCGATCCCGCCGATGGGTACGTCGTGGCCTTCGCCGTCGAGCACCCGTACCTCCATGCCGTAGACCGGTTTGCCGATCGAGCCGGGCCTCCGGTTGTCCCCCGGCAGGTTGAAGGAAACGATCGGTGAGGTCTCTGAGAGGCCGTACCCCTCCAGCAGATCCGTGCCGAATACTTCCTCGAACTCCCGCAGGACTTCCAGCGGCATGGCTGATCCGCCGGTGATGGCTCCGCGGACTGAGGACTTGTCCGTGGTGGCAACGTTCGGGTGCCGCAGCATGCCGATATACATGGCCGGTACACCCTGGAAGATGGTGACCTTGTCCCGTTCGATGATCTCCAGTGCGGCACCGGCGTCGAACCGGGGCAGCAGGCTGATGCTGGCTCCGGTCATTACCCCGGCATTCAGGGCTGACGTCTGGCCGAAGACGTGGAAGAAGGGCAGCCCGCCGAAGATTACATCGTTTTCTCCCGTGTCCAGGAGATTGGAGGCCACTTCCGCGTTGCTCAGGAGGTTGTCATGGCTCAGCGCTGCCCCTTTCGGCCGTCCGGTGGTTCCGGAGGTGTAGAGGATGACGGCGGTGTCACTGCCGTCGACGTCGGCTACTGCCTCATCCGATTCCGAGTCGGCCAGCAGCTGCCGGAAACTGCCGGTGTTGACTGGAATGACGTCCACTCCGCCGGCTTCTTCGGCTCCGGCATTGGCCTCAGGCAGCATCAGTTCGAAGGCGAAGAGCAGCCCCGCGCCCGAGTCCCGGAGAGTGTAGGCGACCTCCCGTCCCTTGAGCAGGGGATTCATGGGGACGACGACGGCACCGTAGCGCAGGACGCCGTAGTAGACCGAAGCCATCGGAGGAATGTTGGGCATCATCAGCGCCACCCTGTCCCCGCGCTGCACGCCGCGGGCCCGCAGGAGCCCGGCGACCTTGGAACTCATGGCGTTCAGCATGGAGTAGCTGATCACCGTGTCGTTGATCTTCAGGGCCGTGTGGTCCGGAAGCCGGGCGGCGGTGTCGGGAAGAATGCCGGCGAGGTTGGGCATGGACGATCTCCTTTGATCGGGCGCAATGCGGCCACAGTGCCCCGAGGCTACCAACCGGCGCCGGTCTCCGGAATGGAAGATCACGGAATTCCTGTTCCCAGCCTTCGTTCTGCCGTAACCCTTTTCGATATCTATCACTTTGCATCTACCTTGGAACCTGGGGGGAAGTCCATAGCGAAGGAACCGCCATCAGAGATCTGCAGGACAGGGCCAAGGCCACGCGCGATGCCATTCTCGCGGGGGCAGCATCGGTTTTTGAGGAGTACGGCTACGGCCGCGCCTCCTTGAGCCAGGTGGCCGACCGGGCCAAAGTCACCAAAGGTGCCCTCTACTTCCATTTCCCGTCCAAGGAAGACCTTGCCAGGGCGGTCATAACCGAACAGCATTCATTCGTCTCCGCGCAAAATGAAGAGTTGCTCAAGCAGGGATTTCCGCCGCTGGAATCGATGATCCTGATGTGCCGGCGTTTCGCAGCGAACCTCCTCACCGAGCCCATGGTCCGTGCTGGATCGCGCCTGACGCTGGAGGCATCCTCCTTTGACGAGGACGTCCGCCAGCCCTACGAGGACTGGATTGCCCTCATGGGCCGGCTGGCCCGCGAGGCCCAGCAGCGCGGAGAGCTTCGCGGCGACCTGGATCCGGACTCCCTTGCGCGGTTCGTCGTATCCTCCCTCACCGGGGTGCACATCGTCTCGGCCGTTCTCACGGAACGGGCTGACCTCTCGCGCCGGGTGGACGAGATGTGGGCCATGGTCCTGCCCGGTGTCCTCTCCGATGATGCGCGGGACACTTCCGGTGAGCTGATCCGAAAAACCACCGGCGGATAAAACCGGTCATCCGCCTTGTTTTAAACCGTTCCACCCCTTAAGCTCTGGGCTGTGGGGGGTACTGTGAGGAAGCCGGTAGTCCGCATCCTGCAACGCTGACGTTGCTGCGCTGATGCGCTGCAAAATCACGGCAGGATCGTCTGCCGGCTTTTGCAGTAGGGGAGGGCGGGTGCCGGCTTCGGCCGGCACCCGCCCTTTATCTCTTTCAGGTGCCTACTCGCGGCGCAGCTTGTCCTGGACGGCACCGGCAACCTTTTCCACCGTGTTCGGCAGTTCCGTGGTGCCGTAGAACCGCGAATCCGGGTGGGTGGGCGGCGGCATCGGTGCCGAGGTGGTGGGACCGTCGTGGTAGGTGAACTCTCCCTTGCCGTCCGGCGTCGGCCCGGAAGCCCAGGAGCCCTCTGCTGCGGCAGCCCCGTCGGAGAAGTTCAGGTACTGGTAGGAGACCGAGCGCTCTTCCTTGTTGATCGGGAAGTTGCTTGGCACCGGCAGTGACTCCGCGCCCTCCTCCTGCAGTTCGCGCGCAGCGGCGAGCCACTGGTTCTGGTGCATGGTGTCCCTTGCCAGCAGGAAGGAAAGCAAGTCACGGACACCGGAGTCATCGGTCATATGGTAGAGCCGGGCGACCTGGACGCGTCCCTGCATTTCAGCGTTGGCGTTCGCCGTGAAATCGGCGAGCAGGTTGCCGCTGGCGGTTACGTAGCTGCCCTGCCAGGGGTTGCCGTTGCTGTCCACAGGCCGTGCTCCGGCACCCGCAACGATTGCCTGCTGCATGTCGGTGCCGCCGATGACGGCGGCGATGGCCGGATCGGACTGCACGGCATCATCGGTGATTCCCAGCGGGGCCTTTTCCAGGAGCTGGGCGATCATGGTGGCGAGCATCTCGACGTGGCCGAACTCTTCCGCGCCGATGCCAAAGAGCAGGTCCCGGTACTTTCCCGGAATGTGGGTGTTCCACGCCTGGAAGCTGTACTGCAGGGCCACTGTGATCTCACCGTACTGCCCGCCCAGCACTTCCTGCAGCTTCCTGGCATAGACGGCGTCGGGGTTGTCCGGGGTTGCTTTGAACTGCAGTTCCTGTTTGTGAAAAAACACGGTTCCACTCTCCAAACACTGGGGGAAGATCCACCGCCATTGGCGCTCCGGCCGCTCGGTTCGGACCGGCAGCGACGGACCCATGCCCAAGAACCTAACCAGTTTGAGCCGGGATGTGAAGTGCTAAGCAGGCTTATTTATTCATGTTTATAATCCCTGCATGACTGAGCAGCTGGGTCTGGAACGGAGCGCAGAAACTCCGTCAGCGACATACATCCTGCCGCTGAAACGTGGCCGTGCCGGAGGACTTGGCGACCTGCCCGGGTATCTTCAGCGGGTGCTGTCCTGGTCCGCCGTGCTGGTAGTTGACGGGTCGCCGCCGGAGGTGTTCGCAGAACATTCGCGGCTCCTTCCCGCCGGCGTTGTGCACCTGCGCCCGGAATACGCCTGCCTGAACGGCAAGGTTTCCGGAGTGCTGACCGGAATTCGGCACGCCCGCACCAAGACTCTGGTGATTGCCGACGACGACGTGCGGTACACCGCGGATTCCTTCCGCCGGGTCGCGGACCTCCTGCAGTCCGCAGACGTGGTGCGGCCGCAAAACTACTTCTCCGACCTGCCCTGGCACGCCCGCTGGGATACCGCGCGAAGCCTGCTGAACCGGGCGCTGGGCGCAGACTATCCTGGAACGCTGGGGGTGCGGCGTTCGGCGCTGCTGGCCACGCACGGCTACGACGGCGACGTCCTGTTCGAGAATCTGGAGCTGATCCGGACCGTCCGCTCCGCGGGGGGCCGGGAAGTCGTGGCGCGGTCGCTGTTCATTCCCCGCAAACCCTGCGCGGCCGGGCACTTCCTTCGGCAGCGGGTCCGCCAGGCTTACGACGACTTCGCCCAGCCCGCACGCCTGGCCCTGGAGCTATCCCTGCTGCCGGGAGTGCTGCTCGGACGCCGGCGCTGGCCGTTGCTGCCGCTGGCCGCGGCAGCCACGGCTGCCGGAATTGCCGAGGCGGGCAGGAGGCGTGCCGGCGGCACCCGGGTGTTCCCGCCGTCGTCCGCCCTCTGGGCTCCGGCCTGGCTGCTGGAGAGGTCGGTGAGCATCTGGGCGGCGCTGGTCTTCCGGCTCGCCGGAGGTATCCCCTATGCAGGGGCACGGATTACGACGGCGGCACACAGCAGGCGTGTCCTGCGGCGACGGTTTGCCGGCCGGCAGGCTGTCCGGTCCGGCCGTACTGGCGCTGGGGACCCCGCTGCCCCGGTCAGGCTGGGTGCGGCGCCGGCTGCGTGAGCGTGCAGGGAACCTCGTCCGTCCCACCCCGCATCAGGCCCAGCTTGCGGAATCCCTCCAGCCAGCCACCCATGGGCCAGGTGCCCCAGCGGTCATGGAAGAGGTTTGCGTTTCGCAAAATGTCGGCCAGATGCTGCACGGGGGGATCCTGGGTTGGATGCCACTGGTGATAGGCCCGCGCCGCCCCGATCCAGGCCAGCCCGATGCCTCGGCGCTGTGCCACCCGGGCAAAGTCGGTGTCTTCTCCGCCGTAGCCGGTGTAGTCCTCGCAGAATCCGCCGATCCGGTGCCAATCAGCGGCTGTGAGCGCAAAAGAGAGCGACCAGAACAAGTCCGGGTTCTCGTCGGGAACGATCTCCCCGGGACCTGGTGCCGGCCGGGCCGGATGGGGCGCGTCCAGAGTGCCAAGCACGTCCAGGTCGTAGCCGGCCTGCCCCGGCGGATCCAGGTAGGTCACCGGTCCGCAGAGCAGCCGGCCGGCTGCGGCTTCGTCCCTCGCAGCCGATGCGTAGCCTGCAAGAAGTTCCGGGGCGGGCAGGCAGTCCACGTCCAAAAAGACCAGGAGCCCGGCGCCCCGGTCCAAAGCCGCCCGGGCTCCTGCGTTCCGGGCAGCTGCGAGCGGAAGGGCAGAGCCGGAAGCGGGGACCTCGATGACCGTTCCCGAGAGCAGCGGATCGGGGAAGCGGCCGGGAATCTCCGGGTCCGCCATCGCCACAACGATGTAGTCGTCTGGGAGCCGGGTGGACCTGAGCAGTGCCTGCTGCTGGGCAGCCAGGTGGGCATGCCGTCCGTGGGCCAGGGTGATGACGCTGGTTTTCACGTGCGGGTCCCTGCCGGCAGGGTCACATGGTCCGCCTCCATGCCTTCCGCGACGGCGGAGATGATGGCAGCAGCCCGTGCTGCGCCGCGTCCGTCATTCCACAGGAACCAGTTCCGGCCATCCAAGGCAGCGGCTTCTGCGAGCACTTTTGCCCAGTCCTGCCGGGCGAAGGCAGAGGTCACGATGGCCGGAATTCCCGCCATTGAGCCAAGGACCCGCGCGGTGGTGAATTGTTCCTCGTGCGGCCGTTCCTGCGGAACAATCACGGCAGGAATGCCTGCGGCCGCCACATCGGCGACGGCGCCCTGGCCGGCGTGCGTTACCACCAGGGAAGCGGCGCGAAGCCGGGGCAGGGGATCGGCGGTCCGGTTGCCGGGGTTGGTTCCTACCGCGTCCCATTCCACGCCGGGTGTCTGCGCCCGCGCGGACTGGATGTCGGCGTCGCTCATTCCTCCGCCGCCGGCGCCGCCGAGCACAACCACACGGGTGACCGGTCCGGGCGGACGGCCCTCCGTCACGGGGTGGCCGGAAATCGCGCCGACCGGTGTTACCCGGGCAGCCAGTTCGGGATCCCCGGTGTACAGCATGCCCGTGGCCTGGCGCGGCCAGGCGGCGATCAGGGCGTCGGAGACACCGAAGCCGAGCGTATGCGCGGGGTCTTCGCGGACTCCGGGCAGTGCAACGGAGACAACGGGCACGCCGTGCAGGCGGGCGAGCACGGCCACTTCCACGGAGACGTCCGCAACCAGCACGGACGGCTCTGCACGGCGGATCCAGGCAGAGAGCTGGCCCATGCGCTCCCGAAGGCCGGCGTCGTGGACCGGGACCCAGTGCAGCTGGCCGTTCGCATCAACCGCCTGCGGGCCGGGACTGAGGTCATCGCGCTCCAGCCGGATCCAGGGTCCGTCCCAGTCCGCGGGGCACGGCAGCGAGGACAGTCCGGTGACACTCCCGGGTGGAAGTTCGGCAGCGATTGCCTGCGCCCTGCGCAGGTGGCCCATGCCCTGGTGGTGGATGTAATACCCGATCATGCGGCCACCGTTTGGCTCCCCGCGGCCAGGAGCAGGGACTCGTATTCATCCACCATCCGGTCGTGGGAGCAGAACGCCTCGGCCCGGCGGCGGGCAGCCCCGCGGTCCAGTCCGGCTGCCTCGCGGAGGCCGGAAGCCAGGGCGTCGACGTCGTCCGGCGGGGCCAGGCGCCCGCAGTCCTCCGTCAGGATCTCCGGGAGTGCTCCGCGTTCGAAAGCGGCAACCGGCGTGCCGGCGGCCAGCGCTTCTGCGGCCACCAATCCGTAGGGCTCATCCCAGCGCGGTGTCACCAGTGCTGCGCAGGCGTTCCGGACGGCGCGGCGGAGCTGGACGTGGTCGAGGTGGCCCAGATACCGGATGCTGCCGTCCAGGTGCGGCTCTATCTCGGATTCAAAGTAGGCGCGGTCGAAGACCGGTCCGGCGAGATCCAGCGGCATCCCCGCCAGTTTCGCGGCGCGTATGGCAAGGGCCGTGCCCTTTTCGGGAACGATGCGTCCAAACCAGATCGGCGCTCCGCCGCCTGGCCCCTGCTCCCACTTGCGGGTATCCACGCCATTGAGGATGGCCGTGGATTCGACCAGCGGCGCCCACGCGTTGCGGGTGTGGTTGCTGACAGCGATGAAACGGGTCAGGTCACCGCGCACCCGGATGGCCGACTCGATCCAGCCCACGGGAGGGGTGTGCAGGATAGTCACCAGCGGAACGTGCAGCATCCGTGACATCGCAACGGGCAGGTGATGGATGCTCGTGTTCAGGACGGCGTCGTACCTGTGGTGTCCGTGCTCGGCGAGGTCGAGCATGAGCGAGAGGTAGGCGTGGTGCTCTGCCATCCACTGTTCCGGCAGTGCTCCGACGTCGTTCCGGGCGGCTGCACTCATTTCGAACGCGGGCACCTCAAGGAACTCCACCTGCAGGTCCGGGTCAGATCCGGCGGCCGCAAAGAGCGTGATGTCGTGCCCCCGGGAGCGCAGCGCCGAGACCAGCGCATGGGTGTGTGCCTCGAGACCGCCGGCAAACGGTTCACTGATCGGAAAGCGGGACGGCCCGACGATGCACAGTCTCACTGCAGCACCCCGATGCGGTCCAGCAGTGACGCGTACAGCTCTGCGTGGGCCCGCGCGATTGTGTCCCGCTGCCGGGCGCGGTCAGCTGCGGTAAGCGGGTTCGGAGGCCCGGCGCCGCGGGCTGCCAGGACGGCGGCCTTCAGAGACGCAGCGTCCAGCCCGGCCTCATTGTGGGAATAGCTGAAGACCGGCCCCTGGTCCGCGTAGAAACCGCAGTCCGGAGCGGCAACGGCTGTGCCCAGGTCCCGGCAGGCTTCAAGCCAGCCGGAGTGCGTGCCGAAGCGGTACGGCAGTACTGACAGGTCCAGGCCGGCGAGATATTCCCACAGCTCGTCGTCGGGCAGGAAGTCGTGGATCTTCACCTCCAGCTCGCCGGATCCCGAATGGTCCCGCAGGAACTGCGCCAGCTCGGCGTTGTACCGGGCGCCGTCGGGCTGCAGCACATCGCAGTGCCCGTTGACCTGCACCACCATGGAGCCGTCCTCGCGTGCGGCTTCCAGCAGGGCACGGATGACCGGCAGCGGTTCCATACTCGCCCGCAGGCTCTTAACGTGTACACCTACCCGGAAAGGCCCGTTGGCTTTGTGGGGACGGGCAAAACCGGCCATGGTCTCAAGTTCGACGACGTGCGGATGCGGGAGAACCCGGGCCAACCGGCCCCAGCGGCGTTCGATTTCCGCGGCTGCGCCCGCGGTGAGGGTGATGAGCTCGTCAGCGGCAGGGATCAGGACATCAAGGTGGGCATCATGGGCTGCGGGCGACTCGTGGTGGGGATTGCGCAGGTCATGCACCGTGTACACCAGCGGCTTGCCGTGGCGCTTCAGGGCGCTGACCGCTTCCTGGAGGTCCCGCGGATCCTGGGCGTCGAACCCAAAGTGGATGTGGAAAACGTCGAACGATGAGGCATTTTCCTCGATCCAGCCGGCATGGAGCATCACCGGCGGCCACCACTTCTCCGTGGCTGCGCGGTCCGGAGAGTCGGGGTCCGGGTCCGGGAGGCGGACGACGGCGGGAAGTTCCCCGGCCGCACCGGGAAGCGGAGCCAGGTGGCGGATATACACGTGACCGGAAGGAACACTGGCGACCCGGATGGATTCTCGCGCCCTCACATCGGACCCCCGTTCGTGTTGTGGCGGCGGGCCGTCAAAGCACCGGAGCCGCGCGTGATGAAATAGTAAGTACCGTTAGTAATCAATAGCATAAGAACGCAGAAAGGTGGCAAAAGGCCTTTATGGATGCCGGAACTGAGCCTCTGAATCAACTCCCGGACCTCGTCGCAGAAGAGGTCACCCGCGCAGGTTTGACGGTCGCGCTCGCAGAGTCCCTGACCTGCGGAAACCTCACTGGCGTGCTTGGAAAAGGCGGGGACACGGGTTCGTGGTTGAGCGGGGGGATCGTCGCCTACATGACGGAAATTAAACACGCAGTGCTTGGCGTCAGTGCTGGTCCGGTCGTGAGCGCCCGGTGCGCCGAAGAGATGGCAGCTGGTGCAGCAAAGCTCTTCGATGCCGACCTGACCATTTCCACCACCGGTGCGGGCGGTCCCGGTCCGCTCGAGGGCCAGCCGGCGGGAACCGTCTACATTGGCTGGAGCCTCCGGGGAGAAACCGGCCATGCCCGGCATTCCTTCGAGGGCGATCCGGCCAAGGTGTTGGAGCAGACCGAGGCTGCGGCCCTGCGGCAGCTGTACGACCTGGCACGCCGGGCATAACCGGCCACCCGGGTGGGCACGGGGCAGGGCCCGTAAGGGTTACAGTTCGGTCCACCGAAAGCGTCTTGCAGCCCTCTGATGCGCCTCTTCGCCCCGCAGCTGACTAATTCGTTCCCGTGCCGCATCGGCTGTGCCCGCTGCAGTCCACCGTTGGCCCTGCCTACCCTGCCTACCCGGCGGTGAAGCCCAGGGCATCGACGACGCCGGCCACCCGCCTGCGGTCCTCAGCGTCCAGTCCGCGCAGCGGGCGGGGCAGGCAGTTCCGCGGGGCGAAGCCCAGATGCTCAGCTACGGCGGCGATGACCCGCAGGCTGCCGTGTTCGGCAAAGAGCTCCCAAAGCGGCGCCAGCCGGGCAGACTCAGCGGCGGCGTCGTGCGGCCTGCCCTCGCGGGCGGCGCGCAGGATCGCCAGCGCCGGTTCGGGGAGGGTGCCGGCCACGGCGGAGTACCAGGCGTCGCAGCCGGCGTTCAGCCCATCCGCAGCAGCCGCATCGCCTGAGATTCCGATGGTGACGTGGTCCGGGATAACCGCACGGACGGCGCTGACCCGCCCTGCTGCGGCCGCGGCGGTAACCGGGGGGATCTTGATCGAGGCGATGCCGGGCAGTGCCGCGATCTGTCCGTACAGCTCAGTGCTGAAGGTGAAATGCGTCGTGCCGGGGTTGTCGTAAATGATGACCGGCAGGTCCGTGGCGTCGGTGACGTCGCGGAACAGGCCATAAACGTCGCCGTCCGTAAGGGCCTGGTAACTCACCGGGGCAAGCAGGATCCCTGCGGCCCCGGAATCTTCGGCGGCCCGCACATTTGCCAGCACCTCGGAGGTGCGGAGGGCGCCGACACCCACGATCAGCGGCTTCGAGCCGGTGTTCGCAGCGGCCAGCTGCACAACGCGCCGGCGTTCACCGGGGCTCAGATAGGCGTAGGATCCGGTGCTGCCCAGCACCGCGATCGAATCCACGTCCGAGGCAGCCAGCCGTTCCACCAGGCAGGCAAACGCTGCCTCGTCCACGGCGTCGTCCTGCATCGGTGTCAGGGGAAAAGCACTGAGTCCGGTAAACAAACCACGTTCCTTCCGGTGCCCGCAGGGAACACGCTTTTCCGCTGCGCATGAGTATTCGGCTATGTTCCCAGACCTTGGCGTTCCGGTCGTGGACCGCAATCTTTGTGACGCGGCCGCACCTGGGTGGCCAGGGCCTTTTGACGGTCTTACCGTGCCTTATCGGCGGCTGGACCCATAGGGCGCAGCGCGGCATAAACCCGCATGTCCCGCCGCTCGCCGCCGGTCAGCGGATAATTCCGGCGCACACCCGCCGGGGCATACCCGGCACGCTCGGCGGTTCGGACCGACGCGGTATTCCAGGGCTCAATAAACAGCTCGATCCGCTCGAGACCGGCCAGGGACCAGCCGAAGGCAGTCAGCGCGGCCAGGGCCTCGGCGGCGAAACCTCTGCCACGGAATTCAGGGGCGACGGCGTAGCCCGCGCTCGCGTATCCGTCCGTGAGATGCTGCAGCCACAGGCCGCAATGTCCAACCGGAAGGCCGGATGCCTGCTCTTCAATGGTGAAGGAGAACCCTCTGCCTTCGCGGTGACGTCCCCGCTGGCGCTTTACCCAGGCCAGCGCTTCCTGCTCACTGGCGTGCAGCGGAAGAGTGCCGGTGGCGGTCACATAGGGATCCGAAGCCAGCGCCCGGGCCATGCCGGCATCTGCGCCAGTCACCTGGCGCAGTAAAACACGGCCGAAGGCGGGGGTGGTGGGAGGCCAGGGCGGCAGTGGATCGGGCATGGACCCATTATTGGCCGGACCGCCCGCCGGGGCCTGAAGAGGGACTCAGAACACGCGGCGGTAATCTGGAACCGGATCCGATGTACGGCCCCGGCAATCCGCCCCGGCCGCCGGACTTCCCCGCACCTGAACGGAACCGCCTTGTCTTTTCCTGCTCCGATACCAACGCCGGCACCAGCCCCAATGCCTGCTCCCGCACCCCGGCAGACGGTCCTCACCACGCTGCGCTCGCCGCGCCTGCTGAAGACCGAAGTGCTGGCCGGACTCGTCGTCGCACTGGCGCTCATTCCGGAAGCCATTGCGTTCTCGGTGATCGCTGGCGTCGACCCGCGCATGGGCCTGTTCGCTTCCTTCACCATGGCCGTAACCATTGCGTTCGTAGGCGGCAGGCCGGCGATGATCTCCGCTGCCACCGGGGCCGTCGCCCTCGTGATCGCGCCCGTGGTGGCCAACTACGGCGTCGAGTACCTCGTGCCCACGGTAATCCTGGCCGGTGTCCTGCAGATCCTGCTGGCCCTCGCAGGCGTTGCGAAGCTGATGCGCTTCATCCCGCGCTCCGTCATGGTGGGATTCGTCAACGCCCTCGCCATCCTGGTGTTTTCCTCCCAGCTGCCGGAGCTGACCGGGGTGCCGTGGCTGGTCTACCCGGTTGTCGCCGCCGGACTGGTGATCGTCTTTGGCCTGCCGCGGCTGACGACGGCGGTGCCCGCGCCGCTGGTCGCGATTGTGGTCCTCACAATTGCTGCGGTGGCAGCCGGCTGGAACATCCCGACTGTGGGGGACAAGGGTGAACTTCCCGATTCGCTGCCCGCGCTGCTGTTCCCGGACGTTCCGCTGAGCCTGGAAACCCTCGAACGGATTCTTCCCTATGCCGTGGCCATGGCCTTTGTGGGACTGCTCGAATCCCTGCTGACCGCCAAGCTGGTGGATGACATCACAGACACCCGGTCCTCTAAGCCGCGGGAGGCCGCCGGGCAGGGCATCGCCAACATCGTTACCGGATTCTTCGGCGGCATGGGCGGCTGCGCCGTCGTCGGCCAGACCATGATGAACGTCAAGGCCTCGGGCGCCCGCACCCGGATCTCGACGTTCCTGGCCGGCGTTTTCCTGCTTATCCTGGTGGTGGTCCTCGGCGACATCGTGGCCCTGATTCCGATGGCTGCGCTCGTCGCCGTGATGATCTTCGTCGCTTATGCGGCCTTCGACTGGCACAGCATCCGCCCGTCCACCCTGCGCCGGATGCCCAAGTCGGAGACCGCCGTCATGCTCATCACCGTCCTGGCCACGGTGCTCACGCATAACCTCGCCATCGGCGTCGGAGCAGGCGTGTTGGCTGCGATGGTGCTTTTCGCCCGCCGCGTGGCGCACTTCGTCACCGTGCAGCGCATGGTGGACGGCGACGGCGCCAAGGTCACTTACGTGGTTCACGGTGAGCTGTTCTTCGCCTCCTCCAACGACCTCTACACCCAGTTCGAGTACGCCCTTGATCCGGCTGACGTTGTGATCGACCTGGGCGCTTCGCACGTCTGGGATGCCTCCACTGTCGCCGCGCTGGATGCGATCACCGAGAAGTACCGCAGCCGGGGCAAAGCTGTCCGGATCATCGGGCTGAACGACTCCTCGCTCTCCATGCAGGACCGGCTTTCGGGCGAACTGCCGTAATTCTGGCTTAGCCAGCCCACCCGAAGGCAGCAGCCAGCCCGCTGCGCCGGCGACATAATGAGTGCCTTAATCAACCGTTGACTTTCTCAATCATTCCCGTCAGGATGGAACAAAAGAGCAGGTCAACGGAGCCCGGTGCTGCCGGGAAGAAGGAGTCATCATGTCCCTGGACGGCAAAGTCGCGATTGTTACCGGCAGCGGGCGGGGGCTGGGCCTCGCTTACGCCCGGGAGCTGGCCCGGCAGGGTGCGGCTGTGGTGGTGAACGACGTCGATGCTTCTGTGGCTGAGGAGGCAGTCGCGGTGATCACGGCCGACGGCGGGCGTGCCGTGGCTGTTGTTGCCCCGGTGGGGTCCACCGAGACGGCGAAGGCCCTGGTGGATGCTGCGGTGGAGAACTTCGGCGGCCTGGACATCCTGGTGACCAATGCCGGGGTACTGCGCGATAAGTCGCTGCTGAAGATGACCGATGAGGACTTTGACCTGGTGATCAACGTGCACCTGCGCGGGACGTTCACCTGTGTGCGGGAGGCCTATGCCTACTTCAAGGAACACAACGTGGCCGGCCGGATCATCACGATCGGTTCCCCGACCGGGCAGCGCGGAAACTTCGGACAGACCAACTACGCTGCGGCGAAGGCCGGGATCGTGGGCATGGTGCGGACCTGGGCGATGGAGATGAAGAAGGCCGGTGTGACTGCCAATGCGGTGATTCCGGTGGCTGCGACGGCGATGACGAAGACGGTCCCGTATTTCGCTGCCGCCGTGGAAGCGGACGAGCGCGGTGAGGCGATGCCTGATTTCTTCCGCAAGGACCTGGGTTTTGGTACGGCGGAGGATGTTGCCGGGCTGGTGGCGTTCCTGGCGTCGGAGGAAGCTGCCGGGATCACGGGTCAGGCGATTGGTGTGGGCGGGGACCGTTTGCAGCTGTGGTCCCATCCTGAGGCTGTGGCCACTGAGTACCGTGACGGCGGCTGGTCCTATGCGGATCTCGCGTCGGCGTTCCCGTTCGCCGGGCAGCAGCAGAGTGTGGGGGAGAAGTTCCCGCCGCTGCCCGCCGAGCTCCAGCCCGAAGCGGCGGCGAAGTAGCCATGGCACCCACCCGCTACGAGCTGGGCCTGGACGTTGACTCGCTCACCGCGATCGACATGCATGTGCATATCGAAATTGACGGGCACGGACACGTCTCGCTGCCGCAGGACCTGATGGACGCCTCCAGCAAGTACTTCAAGACCGAGGAACGGACGCCGTCGCTCGATGACATCGCGGCGACCTACCGCGAGCTGAACATGGCCGCAGTAGTCTTCACGGTGGACGCCCGGACGCGGTTGAAGCACGAGCCGAACAGCATCGAAGACATCGCCGAGGGCGCGGCCCGGAACAACGACGTGCTGATCCCGTTTGGATCGGTGGATCCGCTCACCGGTGCGGAAGCCATCGACCGGGCGAAACTGCTGGCCGAGGACTACGGGGTCCGCGGGTTCAAGTTCCACCCCAGCCTGCAGGGCTTCAATCCGTCGGACGAACGCTATTACCCGCTGTGGGAAGCCCTGGAGCAGCTCGGCCTGCCTGCGGTCTTCCATACCGGGCAGAACGGCATGGGCGCCGGCACCCCCGGCGGGTCCGGAATCAAGCTGGGCTACTCGAACCCGCTGCTGCTGGATGATGTCGCCGCGGATTTCCCCGGGTTCCAGATCATCATGGCGCACCCGTCGGTGCCGTGGCAGGACGAAGCCAACTCGATCGCCACCCACAAGTCGAACGTCTTCATCGACCTGTCCGGCTGGTCGCCCAAGTACTTCCCGGAGTCGCTGGTGAAGCTCTCCAACTCCGTCCTGCAGGACAAGGTGCTCTTCGGCACCGACTACCCGCTGATCACTCCGCAGAAGTGGATGCGTGCCTTCGAGGACCTGCCGTTGAAGGACGAGGTGCGGCCCAAGATCCTGAAGGAAAACGCCGTCCGGCTGCTGGGCCTGGGCTCATGAGCACCGCAGGAACTACAGAACCCCTGTACGCCGCGGACCGGTACGGCTACTCCGACCTGCTCAGCGGTGCCGAGCAGGAAGTGCTGGGAAAGCTGCGCGCTGTCCTGGACTCCCAGGTGGCCCCGCTGCTGGCGGACTACTGGGAAGCCGGTGAGTTCCCGTACCAAATTCGCCAGCCGCTCGTGGACCTGAACCTGATGGCGCCCGACGGCGTCGCCGACAGCCAGGGGCGCACGTCCGGCCTGTACGGCGGCTTCCGCAACTTTGAGCTGGCCCGCACGGATGCTTCCGTGGCTACGTTCTACAACGCGCAGTCCGGACTGTTCCGCTCCACCGTGCTGCACGGCGGCAGCGCCGAGCAGGCCGCGGAACTGGACCCGAAAATCCGGTCCTTCGAGCTCACTGGCGTCTTCGCGCTGACCGAACCGGAGCACGGCTCGGACATTGCCGGCGGACTGGCAACTTCGGCCCGGCGCGAAGGCGATGAGTGGATCATCGACGGCGCCAAGCGCTGGATCGGCGGCGCCGCTACGGCGGACGTGCTTGCCGTCTTCGCCCGGGACGAGGCAGACGGACAGGTCAAGGCCTTCCTCGTGCCGCGCGAAGCGCCGGGTGTGACCCTGACCAAGATCCTGCGCAAGACCTCCCTGCGAATGATGCAGAATGCCGACATTGAACTGCGCTCCGTCCGGGTTCCGGACTCGGCGCGGCTGGCGAACATCAACTCGTTCAAGGACGTGGCCGCGCTGATGCGCCGGCTGCGCTCCGACGTCGCCTGGATCGCCGCCGGCATGCAGGCGGGCGCATATGAGGCGGCCGTGCGCTACACCTTGGAACGGGAACAGTTCGGCCGCCCGCTGGCCTCTTTCCAGCTCACGCAGCAGAAGCTCGCCACCATGCTGGCCAACCTGACGGCGTCACTGGGCATGGTCGTCCGGCTGACCCAGCGCCAGGAAGAAGGCATCTTCCGGGACGAGGATTCCGCACTGGCGAAGATGTTCACCTGCACCTCGCTCCGGGAGACCGTCGCCCTGGCGCGCGAAGTGGTCGGAGGCAACGGGATCACCCTGGACACCGGCGTCGCCCGTTTCCATGCCGATGCTGAGGCTGTCTATTCCTACGAAGGCACCCACGACATCAACGCCCTGATTGTCGGGCGCTCGATCGCCGGCACCGGCGCCTTCCGCTAACCCATTCATTCCCTGCAAACCGAAGGAAAAAGAACATGAGCGCTACCGTTGTCACCCTCGAAGAACTTCCCTCACTGGTCGGCAAGGACCTGGGCTACACCGATTACATCGAGATCACCCAGGACCAGATCAACACCTTTGCCGACGCGACCGATGACCACCAGTGGATCCACACCGATCCGGAAAAGGCCAAGGACGGGCCCTTCGGAGCCCCCATCGCCCACGGGTTCCTGACCCTGTCCCTGATCATTCCGCTGTGGAGTGCCCTGTTCGACGTGGACGGCGTGAAGACCAAGGTCAACTACGGCCTGGACCGGGTCCGGTTCACGAACCCGGTGAAGGTGGGCTCCAAGGTCCGGCTGCACTCGGTGATCGCAGAGGTCACCGAGGTGAAGGGCGGCGTGCAGATCAAGACGTCCAACACCATCGAGATCGAAGGCGAGGAGCGTCCCGCCGTCGTCGCTGAATTCCTGGCCCGTTTCTACGCCTAGCCAGACGCCCGGAAAGGGAGCGAGCAGATGCGAAACGAGGGACTGGGATCCTGGATCCACCGCCGCCGGGTGAAGTCCGCCGGTGTCACGGCCGTGACCGGGGCCGGAATTGAGCTGACGTACGACCAGCTGGCCGAGCGGATCGAACGGCTGGCCAGCGCACTGGCAGCCCGCGGCGTTTCGCCGGGCAGTCGGGTCGCCTACCTGGGCAACAACCACCCGGCGTTCCTTGAGTCGCTCTTTGCGGCGGGCTCCCTGGGCGCGGTGTTCGTGCCCCTGAACACCCGGCTGGCCCCGCCGGAAGTTCGGTTCGCGCTCCAGGATTCCGGGAGCACCGTGCTGATCCATGCGGCGGAACTTGATTCACTTGCGGTCCTTGGCTGCACGGATTCTCCGGTAACGCACCGGCTGATGGTGGCCCCGGAGGAGGGCCCGGCGGCGTCCCCGGCCGGGACGGAAACAGTGTCCGGCGCTCCTGCGGCAGAGCCCTACGAGGCTGTGCTGCAGGATGCGGACGCTGAGCCGCGGGATGTGGAGGTCGGTCTTGAGGACCCCGCCATCATTCTGTACACGTCAGGCACCACCGGAAACCCCAAGGGCGCGCTGCTCACCCATGGAAACATGACGTGGAACAGCGTGAACGTACTGGTCGACTACGACGTCAGCTCTGAAACCGTTGCCCTGATGATCGCCCCGCTGTTCCACGTCGCCTCCCTGGGCATGGGCGCCCTGCCGGTGCTGCTCAAGGGCGGGAAACTCGTTCTTCACAGCAGGTTCGAACCCGGTGCGACCCTCGCCGCGATCGAGGAACACCGGATCACCTCACTTTCCGGGGTTCCCACTACCTACCAGATGCTGGCCGAACATCCCGGCTGGGAGTCAACGGACCTCTCAAGCCTCCGCATGCTCACCTGCGGCGGCTCACCCGTCCCGGCGCGTGTGCTCGATGCCTATGAAGAGCGGGGCCTGTCCTTCTCGGGCGGCTACGGGATGACCGAAACCTCGCCCGGTGCGACTGCGCTGCCGGCCAGGTATTCACGGGCCAAGGCCGGATCTGCCGGACTGCCGCACTTCTTCACCGATGTCCGGATCGCCGGAAGCGGGGAAGCCCCGGCCGGCCCTGGGGAAGTGGGTGAAATCCAGATCCGCGGCGGCAATGTGATCCGCGAGTACTGGAACCGCCCGGACGCCACATCGGCGGCCTTCTCCGACGGCGCCTGGTTCAATTCAGGGGATATGGGCTACTTCGACGACGACGGCTTCCTGTACATCTCAGACCGGATCAAGGACATGATTATTTCCGGCGGCGAGAACGTTTACCCGGCCCAGGTGGAACAGCTGATCATGGAGCTGCGGGAGGTCTCCGCCGTTGCAGTGATCGGCGTCCCGGACGAGCGCTGGGGGGAAGTGCCGCACGCGGTGATCGTCCGCGCGGAAGGCGCAGAACTCGATGAGAAGGCGGTCCTGGACCACCTCGAAGGGAAACTGGCCCGCTACAAGGTCCCGAAATCCGTGGAGTTCCGCGAGTCCCTGCCCACCACTGCCAGCGGCAAGATCCGCAAGGCGGACCTGCGGCAGAACGCGCTGAGAGCCTGACTCCAAACAGCAGGCCGGAGGCCGCCTGCGCTGATAGTGTCTGGCGCCATGGAGAAAAACCTCGCGGACTTCCTGGCCAGTTTCAACGCCGCCGTTGAACTGGCCCAGCAGCACCGTGCCGCGTCCTCGACCCGGCCGCGGCTGCGGGATGCCCTCAGTGCCTACCTCGGGCTGCCGGCCCAGGACGTGCCGATCGTCGTGGAAGCGATCCCGTTCCACCGCTTCGCCGACGTGGACATCGCCATGGAGCAGATCGCGGGGGAGGACCCCGGGAACACGCTGATCGGCCTGGGCGGGGGACAGCAGCGCCAGCACCTGGGTCTCTCCGACATTGTGCAGGAGGAGGGCTACGGTTATATCCCGGTTGGCCAGCCGGACTTCGTCAACATTGCCGTCGGGCCAGACAGCAGCCGGGAAGCGGTCGGATTGGGAATCCGGCTGTTCCGCCACGACGGGGTGCCGGTGGCCGTCCTGCAGCGGAACGGTGACCCGCAGACGGGCAGCCCTGACGTGCAGCTGGCGGTCATGGCCGCAGAACGTCCAGTGGCGGCGGCCGTCCTGGCAGCAGTCCAGGAACACCTGCGGGTCCACAGCATCCTGCGCGGACAGGTCATCTCGCTCGGCTTCGATCCCTACGGACCGGGCGGTGCCGGGGTGAACTTCCTGACACGTCCTTCGCTGCCGCGGGAGAAAGTGATCCTGCCCGACGGTGTGCTCGAGCGGGTCCGCAGCCACGTCCTGGGCATCGCCGGGCACCGCGGCCGCCTGCAGGCCGCCGGCCAGCACCTCAAACGCGGGGTCCTGCTCTACGGTCCGCCCGGAACGGGTAAAACGCACACTGTACGGCACCTGCTCAGTGAAAGTCCGGGCACGACGGCGGTCCTGCTCACCGGCGCTTCGCTGGGGGCGATCTCCCAGGCGGCGAGCCTTGCCCGGGCCATGGCTCCGTCCCTGGTGGTCCTCGAAGACATTGACCTGGTGGCCGAAGACCGGAACATGGGCCACGGCCCGCAGCCGCTGCTCTTCCAGGTCCTTGACGCCCTGGACGGGCTCGATGCCGACGCCGATATTGCCTTTGTCATGACCACCAACCGGGTGGACGTCCTGGAGCCTGCCCTTGCCCAGCGTCCCGGACGGGTGGACCTTGCCGTCGAAATTCCGTTGCCGGACGCAGGGGACCGGGTCCGGCTCATGGAGCTTTACGCTCCGGCCGGAGTGTTTTCCGCGGCGGCGCTGGCTGCGGTGGCGGAGCAGGCGGACGGCGCGACGGCGTCGTTCGCGCGGGAGCTGGTGCGCCGGGCAATCCTGGCGGCAGCGGAGGCCGGCGAGGATCCCGGCGATGTCCATCTGCTCGCGGCCGCGGAGGATCTCTCCGGACAGCGTGAAGCCATGACCCGCTCACTGCTGGGCGGAGCGGATCCGACTGCCGGCTTCACTGCGAACGGGGACGCCGGCGACGGACGGGGAGCTCCTGCACCGGGAATCGCCTGGCTCTAGGGCCGCAGGCTCACAAAAGAGAGCTGCCGCGCGTTTACAGTATGTGGAAGTGAAACCGTTCGAAGCGATCGTCAGGGAACACGGCGCCGTCGTGCTGCGGGTCTGCCGTGCCGTACTGGGGCCCGACGACGCGGAGGACGCCTGGTCGGAAACGTTCCTCTCCGCCCTGCGCGCCTATCCCTCGCTCGATCCCGCGGCCAACGTCCAGGCCTGGCTGGTGACAATCGCCAAGCGCAAGGCCATAGATTCCCGCCGGGCCGCTGCCCGGCGCCCGGTCACAGTGCCTGACCTCCCCGAAGCTGCGGGAGGCGCGGACCCCGGACCGGGAGAGCACGACGGGCTGTGGGCCGCCCTGCGGACGCTGCCGCAGCGCCAGCGTGAAGCCCTGGCCTACCACCATCTGGCCGGGCTGCCCTTCGCGGACGTGGCGCTCCTGCTCGAGAGCACTGAAGCGGCCTGCCGCCGCTCCGCTGCTGATGGAATGAAGAAGCTCCGATCACTGGATGTGGAGGACCTCCGATGACCCTGGACACAGAAGCTGCCGCGCAGGACGCGCCGGAGGCCGAGAGCGAGACGCTGGCCCGGCTGCATGGCCGGCTCACTGCCGACGCCGCCGGACAGGACCTGCTCGATGTTGCGTACACGGTGATGGATTCACCCGTTGGGGGACTGCTGCTCGCCGCAACGCCGGCCGGGCTGGTCCGGGTCGGCTTCGCCGTGGAAGGGCATGACGCTGTGCTGGCAGAGCTCGCCGTCCGCGTCAGTCCGCGGATCCTGGCCGACGCCGCCCGCCTGGCTGAACCCGTCCGCCAGCTCCGGGAGTACTTCGCCGGCTCGCGGAAAACCTTCGACCTGGCGCTGGACCTGCGCCTGGCCACCGGTTTCCGGCGCACCGTCATCGAACACCTCTCCGACATCGGCTACGGTGCCACCGCGAGCTACGCTGCCCTGGCCGCGCTTGCGGGGAACCCCGGTGCCGTCCGTGCCGCCGGAACCGCCTGCGCCCGGAATCCGCTGCCCGTTGTTGTGCCCTGCCACCGGGTGGTCCGCTCGGACGGAAAAATCGGGAACTACCTCGGTGGCAGCGACGCCAAGCGCACCCTGCTCACCATGGAAGCCGCCGCATGAGCGGCGAACTCTTCCCGCGCGAACGCAACACCCCGTCCGCCGGTGCGGTCCACGTGCCGGGCTGGTTGACTGCCGAGCAGCAGCGCAGCATCGTCGAGGCCTGCAGGGCCTGGGCCATTGGACCCGTCCCGATGCGTTCGGCGGTCCTGCCGGGCGGGCACAAAATGTCGGTGCAGACGGTGTGCCTTGGCTGGCACTGGCAGCCCTATAAATACACGCGCACGGCCGACGACGCCGGCGGCGGCCGCGTGGCCGAAGTTCCCGGCTGGCTGGTGGAGCTGGGCCGCCGGGCAATCCGTGCCGCCTACTGCACTGAAGGGGAACCGGGCTACGCTCCGGACATCATCGATCCCGAGGATTACACCCCGGATACGGCCCTGATCAACTACTACGCCGAAGGGGCGCATATGGGCATGCACCAGGACAAGGACGAAAAGTCCTCGGCCCCCGTGGTGTCCTTCAGCATCGGCGACAGCTGCATATTCCGTTTTGGGAATACACAAACGCGCACCCGGCCCTACACCGACATCGAGCTGTCCTCCGGTGACCTGTTCGTCTTCGGCGGTCCTTCCCGTTTCGCGTACCACGGGGTGCCCAAAACGCTGGCCGGGACCGCCGATCCTGAGAACGGACTGAGCAAGGGCAGGATCAACATCACCCTCCGGATGACGGGAATGGAATGAGCCCGGCGGAGGCGGGGGAGCCGGACCGCATGTACGTGCTGGCCGCGGCCGGCCCGTTTCCGTGGCAGCCGCTCGTCCGCAGCCTGGCCGCCCACGCCGTGCCGGGGCTGGAAACAGTGGAGGTGACGCCGTCGGGCGCAGTCCTTACCCGGCTGTGGCCTGCCCCCGGCGGACCGGTGCTGGCGCAGATCGGCATCGGTGCACCGGACGGGGTCTCCGTGAGCCTGAACGGCGGCCGGCAGGAGAACGACGCAGGCTGCCTTGGTGCGGTCCGCAGCTGGCTGGACCTCGACGCCGATACGCACGCCGTAGACACCGCGCTGGCTGGCTTCCCCCGGCTGGCCCCGCTGGTCGAACGCTATCCCGGACTCCGAATCCCCGGTTCGGTGGACGGGTTTGAGACAGCGGTGCTGACCGTCCTCGGGCAGCAGGTGTCGCTTGCTGCGGCCCGTACCTTTGCCGCCCGCCTGGTCGCTGCCTATGGAACCGCCGGCCCCGGCGGACTCCGGACCTTCCCCGCGCCGGGCGAACTGGCCGCCGTCGCGCCCGCTGACCTGCAGGCGGCAGTGCGGATCACCGGCGCCCGCGCGGGAAGCATCCATGCCCTTGCAGAAGCTGCAGCCGGCGGGCTGGAGCTGGGACGGCACAGTGACTGGCAGGCGGTCCGTCCGGCGCTGCTGGCCCTTCCCGGCATCGGACCCTGGACCGCGGACTACCTGGAAGTCCGCGCTGCGGGGGACCGGGACGCGTTCATTCCCGGGGACCTGGTCCTTCGGCGGGCCCTGGGGGTTGCCACCGCGAAGGAGGCATCACGTCTGGCCGAAGACTGGCGGCCCTGGCGCGCCTATGCCTTGTTCCACCTGTGGACGGAGGCGGCGTACGACATCGTCCCCGCGCCTGCCTAGCGCCTGTCTATTCCGGGGCGATGGCAGGGTTACGCGCCAATGAGGGTGAGAAGCAGCGCCAGCAGCGCCGGAATCCCGCGGATGAGGGCAATCCGCCCCAGCGGCCACCGGCCGGCCAGCAGCACCACCGAGGCCAGGACCATGCAGGCGGTGGAGAAGCTCATCAGGGTCAGTCCGGCTGCGGGATTGCCGACGCCGATGAGCAGGACCCCCAGGACAGCACCCACCCCCAGGAACAGGTTGTAGAAGCCCTGCGTGTAGGCCAGCGGCTGGGTGGTTTCCGCGTCCTGCTCAGAAGTGATTCCGTACACACCCATGGTCTCGGCTGCGGTCCAGCGCAGGGATTCCAGGAAGAAGAAATAGAAGTGCACGGCGGCGGAAACCACGGTCAGTATCGCTGCAGCAACCAGCATTGAACCCCCTTGGGGCAGGGACCGGGGGCACCTGGGCGATTCCGCCTTCGTGGCCGCGCTGTGGTCCGGAGTGAGCCCATCCTTCCACTACCTTCAGGGGCAGCCAAGGGCAGGGGCAGCTCCCAGTTGGCGGTGGGGACTAATCGGCGGCTAGCCTTGAAGTTGCAACCGGACGTGCCGATTCCAAGGCATTGAACTCCGGGCCGCCTGATGCCGCTTTCCCCCAAAGGAGCACCCCACCGTGCGCAGTTCCCGTTCCCTTCGTGCCCTGGCAGTGGCCGCCGCCGCAGCGCTGGCGCTTTCTGCCTGCGGTTCTGACTACCCCCTGGGTGAGGAACAGCGCAAAGCCGCGGAAAACAGCACCTCCAAGCTGGAGGGGATCATCTCCGGTTCCGGGTCCACGGCACAGGGCCCTGCCATGGATGCCTGGATCGGCGGCTTCCGCGTGCTGCATCCCAAGGTCCAGGTCCAGTACTCCCCGGATGGCTCGGGCGCCGGACGCAACGCACTCCTGGCCGGTGCCGTGCAGTTCGCCGGATCGGACGCCTATCTCCAGGACGAGGAACTGGAGGAGGCCCGGAAAGTCTGCGGACCTGACGGCGCCCTGGATATTCCCGCCTACATCTCCCCCATTGCAGTGGCGTTCAACCTTCCCGGCATCGACACGCTGAATCTCGACGCTGCCACCATCGCGAAAATCTTCCGCGGCGAAATCGACGCCTGGAACGATCCGGCAATCGCAGGCCAGAACCCCGGAGTGCAGCTGCCCGCCACCCGGATCACGGCCGTGAGCCGCGCGGACGATTCCGGTACCACCGAAAACTTCACCGAGTATCTGCATGAGGCGGCCCCCGAAGCGTGGCCCACGGATCCGTCCGGTTCCTGGCCCGGCGGCCTCGGCGGCGAAAACGCTCAGGGCAGCGCCGGCGTCATCAGCACCGTTACCCGGACCGAGGGCGCCGTGGCCTACTCGGATGACTCGGTAGTGGATGAATCCCTGGGTACCGTCAATCTCAAGGTCGGTGAAGAGTACGTCCCCATCAGCGCCGAGGGTGCGGCGATCGCCGTCGAGCAGAGCACCCGTGTGCCCGGACGCGGCGAGCATGACATTGCCCTGCACCTTGACCGCACGACGACGGCGCCCGGAGCCTACCCGCTGATTCTGGTGTCCTACCAGATCTTCTGCAGCGGCTACGAGGATGCGGACACGGTTGAGCTCGTCAAGACCTTCGGCCAGTACGTGATCAGCGATGAAGGCCAGCAGGCATCGGCCGACGCCGCCAAGAGCGCGCCCATCCCGCCGACGCTCGCAGAAGACGCACGGGCTTCCATCGAGAGCATCACCACGCTTCCCTAGCCGCTCGGCGAAGCCTGACCCTACCCCTCTGACAAGGGGGTTCATCCCGGCGGCAGTTCAGGTCGCCGCTGCCTTTACAGTCCGCCGCGGGCGGTCTTCGGCACGCCTCTTGCGCGCTCTGGGGACCGGTGGCACCGTGGACCTACCGTGAAGGAAAGGGGCAGGACATGCAGCCCATCAAGATCGAACGGTGGTGGCCGTACCTCGACACCACGGCTAAGCAGTGGCTTAGGGAGAACCTGCGGCAGGACGGTATTCCCAACAAAATTCAGGACCGGATCGCCGAAGCGGGCGGCCCGGTCATCGATCCCATCCTGGATATGCGGGACTGGGACTTCATCGAGACGCAGTCCGAACTGGTCGATTAGCGTCTGCGGCACCTGAGCCCGCTCATTTGAGTAGAACTGCTGCGCTCACATGATAAATTGAGCCGCACCTATCCGTTCTTCCGACAGGTGTGACTCATGAGCAAGCTCAGCACGACGTCCCTGGCGAGCCTTCCCCGGGCCCTGTCCGCCCCGCAGTACGACCGTTCGCAGGTGAGCACCGGGATTGTCCATTTTGGTGTCGGCGGTTTCCACCGTGCCCATCAGGCCATGTACCTGGACCGGCTGATGAACGCCGGAAAGGCCCTTGACTGGGGTATCTGCGGCGTCGGAGTGCTGCCCGCCGATGCGGCGATGAAGTCCGTCATGGATGCCCAGGACTGCCTGTACACCCTGGTGCTGAAGAACCCGGACGGCACCCGCGCAGGCCGGGTGATCGGTTCCATCACTGAATACCTGCTGGCACCGGAGGATCCGGAAGCCGTCATCGCGAAGATGGCCTCCCCGCAGACCCGGATCGTTTCCCTGACCATCACCGAAGGCGGATACAACTTCCACCACGTCACCGGGGAATTCGACGCCGGCAACCCGGACGTGCAGGCGGACCTGGCTCCCGGAGCCGTTCCGGCAACCGTTTTCGGGCTGGTCACCGAGGCGCTCGCCCGACGCCGGGATGCAGGCGTACCGCCGTTCACCGTGATGTCCTGCGACAACATCCAGGGCAACGGAGACGTAGCCCGCAGGATGTTCACCGCCTTCGCGGACCTCCGCGACCCGAAACTGGGGGAGTGGATGCGGACCAACGTGGCTTTTCCCAACTCGATGGTGGACCGGATCACCCCCGTCACCACGGATGCGGACCGGGCCATGGTCGCGGAGGACTTCGGCATAGAGGATTCCTGGCCGGTGGTGAGCGAGGACTTCGAACAGTGGGTCCTGGAAGACCATTTTCCACTGGGCCGGCCGCCGTTCGAAGATGCCGGCGTGCAGGTGGTGGACGACGTCGAGCCCTACGAACTCATGAAGCTGCGCCTGCTCAACGCAAGCCACCAGGGTCTTTGCTACTTCGGGTACCTGGCCGGCTACCGCTACGCCCACGAGGTCTGCCAGGATCCGGTCTTTGCCCGGTTCCTGCTGGATTACATGGAGCGCGAGGCCACGCCCACGCTCAAGCCGCTGCCCGGTGTGGACCTGGATGAATACCGGCACAAACTGATTGAACGTTTCTCCAACGAGCATGTCCGCGATACCCTGGCCCGGCTCTGCGCCGAAAGCTCCGACCGGATCCCCAAGTGGCTGCTGCCCGTCATCCGCGAGAACCTCGAGGCCGGCGGCGAGATTCACCGGTCCGCGGCAATCGTGGCCAGCTGGGCACGCTATGACGAGGGAACTGATGAGCAGGATGAGGCGATCACCGTGGTGGACCGCCTGCGCGGGCCGCTGATGACCGCCGCTGCCCGGAACCGTGAAGATCCGCTGGCCTTTGTGTCCCAGCCCGAGCTCTTCGGGGACCTCGCCTCGAATGACCGTTTTGTCCAGGCCTACACACGGGCCCTGGCCTCCCTGCACGACGCCGGCGCCCGGGCTACGGTCGAGGAACTCGTCCGCGGGCCTGGGAACCGGGAAGGCAGCTAGCGCCGGGAGGCGTCCGCCGGTTCCGGCGTGTCAGCCGGCGCCGGGCGGGTGCTGGCCGGCAGGGCAGCGGCCAGCACGAAAACGAGTACGAGGGCCGCACCCCAGATGACGGCAGCGAGGTTGCCGCCGACTAGGAACGGGAAGTTCCAGAGAGAGAGTGCCAGCACACCGAGCAGGCCGATCCCGCCGGCCACTGCCGCGGCCCGCACCATGCCGGGAGCGGACACTCCGCCGCCGCGCGTACCGAAGCCCACAATCGCGAAGCTGGTCAGGGTCATCATGACGATCACGCCGATGGCCCCTGCGCCGGAGTACCAGGTGTAGATCTCCAGGACCGGATCCAGTTGGGCGACGGCGGAGACCAGCACGACGGCGGCGGTCACGCCGGTAACCCAGAAGGAGGCGCGGGAGGGTGCCCGGTGGGCGGGGTGGACAGCAGCCAGGCCGGGCGGCAGCACCCCGCGCTGGCCCAGCGTGAAGAGGTAGCGCGAGACGATGTTGTGGAAGGCCAGCACGCAGGCGAACATGCTCGTCACCACCAGGACCTGGACGATGTCCGTCATGATCGGGGCGAGGATTTCCCCGGCAAAGCCGACTACCACGCTGTCAGGGCTGTCCGTGGCCAGGGCCACGGCGTTGCCGGCCCCGAGGCCGCTGATGATCAGCCAGGAGGAGAGGATGTACAGGGCGCCGATGGAGAGGACAGCTATGTAGGTGGCCCGGGGGACGGTGCGCTCCGGATCCTTGGCCTCGTTGCGGAACACCGCAGTCGCCTCGAAGCCGAAGAAGCCGAGGAAGGCGAACAGCAGGCCCAGGCCCGGCGCACCGGACATGGCTTCGGCCGGACTGAACGGGACGGAGCTGAGTTCCCGGCCGGAGAAGAGCACGCCGAGGTCGATGGCCAGGACGGCGGCAACCTCCAGGACCAGGACGGTCCCCAGCACCTTGGCGGAAAGGTTGATGTCCCGGTAGCCCAGGAAGCCAACGACGGCGATCATGGCAGCCGAGATCGCCCACCAGGGAACCTGGACCCCGGTCCAGAGCTCAACCAGGTTTCCTGCCTGCACGCCCAGGTAGCAGGTCATCGAGACCGTAAGCAGGACGTAGGCGAAGAGCGCCAGCCCTGCAGTGCCGAGCCCGGCCCGGCGGCCGAGCCCCCGGTCGACGTAGGAGTAGAAGGCGCCGGCATCCGGCACGTGAGGGGTCATCCAGGCGTAGCCGACCGAGAACAGCAGCAGGATGGCCGTGGCGGCCAGCACCATCAGGGGCATGCCGACTGATTCGGATACGGTGAGGATGAGGGGGAAGTTAGCCGCAACAACGGTGATGGGGGCCGCAGCGGCGACGACCATCAGGACGATTCCGGGCACGCCAAGCCTGCGGGTGAGAGTGGTTTCCAACGGTTTCCTTAGCTCTGTGGCCGATCTATCTCCAGCCAGCACAGAGCCGATATTAGTAAAACCGCCGGGTTGGCCCCGTCACACGCGTGTCACACACGGTGTCCGGCCGGTGGCGGGAAAAGCAGAAGGTCCCGGTCCGGAAAACCGGACCAGGACCTTCTTATTGGTTGCGGGGGCAAGATTTGAACTTGCGACCTCTGGGTTATGAGCCCAGCGAGCTACCGAACTGCTCCACCCCGCGTCGTGCTTAGAACTCTACCGTACGCCTGCCGGAGCTGCTAATTTCGTGGTCCCCGTCACCTCTTTGCGGTGGCTTCCGGATCACGCCCGGCGGTGCCGGAGAGGGCAACGGCAAGTTCTTCGTCAATCAGCAGGGTGGTCACGAACCCAGCGGCCAGGACGGCCCGCACGGCTTCGGCGCGCGCTGCACCCTGGGCCACCGCCACTACCTTGGGGGTGTGCTGCAGCTGGGCCACGGTTACCGCCAGCACCCGCTCGTCGAGTTCTGAGTCCACCGGGTTGCCTGAAGCGTCCAGCAGCCGTCCCGAGCATTCAGCCACGGCGCCGGCGCGGGCAGATTCCAGCCGAAGACGGTTGTCCACCCGGTTCCAGACGGTCGACAGTCCCGGCATCCAGGCCCCGACGGCGACGACGGCCGCGTCCAGGGTGTCCGCCTTCCTCAGGGTGTCTGCGATCTCCGGCTGGCGCCGAAGGCTGTCTGCCGTCTGCTTGTTCTCGACCACAAGGGGCGCCCAGAGCGGCCAGGTCCTCACGCCGTCGTGCCTGCCCAGTCCCTGGATCAGTTCCAGCGAATTGCCGCTGCCTGGAACAGGCAGGGCTCCGGTCAGCTGCACCACGTCGCAGGGCGGCAGGCTGGTCACGTGCTGCGCCGCCAGATCCAGCGTCCGGGACCAGGAGATGCCCACGGTGGCTCCGGGGAAGGCAGCCGAGGCCAGTTCGGCAGCAGCGCCGCGGGCCATGGCATCGCGGGTGGCGCGGTCATCCTGGCCCGTCGGGGTGATCCGGACATGCTCGACGCCGAGTGAGGAAGCCAGGCGGGCAGGGTCCAGGTCCGTGGCGGTGGAGGGGAAGCGGACATCGATGTGCACGATGCCCAGCGCCCGTGCTTCATCCAGGTAACGGGCCACCTGAAAGCGTGAAATCCCGTAACTTCGGGCAATCTCCACTTTGGAGTGGTTATGGACGTAATAGTCCCGGCCAATCCTGGCCAGGAGTTCCTCGTGGGACCTGCCTGTTCCGGTAATAATTCGACCCTGCCTGTTCCCGAATGAGCAACTCATTGTTGCTCATTTGATCCTATCTGACTAGAGTCACTCCCCAAATGAGCGCACGAGAAATCTCAAATGAGCAGAGGGGTCGGATGAGATCACAACGCAGCAGGCCACGGGGCCGCAGCCGCCGTTTCGGTAAGGGGGTTGCAGCTGCCGCAGCGTCGCTGGCACTGTTCCTCACCGGCTGCGCCGGAGACAGCGCTGACGGCCGTCAGGAAATCGTGGTGGCGATCGTTTCCAACCCGCAGATGACCGACGCGATCTCGCTGCAGGACCGCTTCAAGGAAGAGCATCCGAACATAGACGTCCGGTTCGTGTCGCTGCCCGAGAATGAGGCACGCGCCAAAATTACCGCCTCCGTCGCCACCGGCGGCGGGGAATTCGACGTCGTCATGGTCTCCAATTATGAGACCCCCATGTGGGCGGAAAACGGCTGGCTGACCAACCTCCAGGACTACGCCGAGGGCACGCAGGGCTACGATCCGGACGACTTCATCCCCAACATCCGCGAGGCCCTTAGCTATGAGGGGGACCTGTACTCGGTGCCCTTCTACGGTGAGTCTTCCTTCCTGGCCTACCGCGAGGACCTGTTCGAAGAGGCTGGGCTGACCATGCCGGAGAAGCCAACGTGGGATGACATTGCCGGTTTCGCCGAAAAACTCCACAGGCCGGACGATGATTTCTCCGGGATCTGCCTGCGCGGGCTGGCGGGCTGGGGCGAAGTCATGGCTCCGCTGAGCACCATGATGAACACCTACGGCGGCGGCTGGTTCGACGAAGACTGGAACGCCACTCTTGACTCCCCTGAGGTTGAGGCGGCCGTGACCGACTACGTGGACCTGGTGCGGAACTCAGGCCAGCCCGGCGCTGCCACCAGCGGCTACGGCGACTGCCTCACGAGATACTCGCAGGGCAACGCGGCGATGTGGTACGACGCCACGGCCATGGTGTCCTCAGTCGAGGACCCGGCGTCGTCCCTGGTCGTCGGGAAAACGGGCTATGCACCCGCTCCCGTGCAGGAGACCGAGTCCGCCGGGTGGCTCTACAGCTGGTCGCTCGCCATCCCCTCAACCAGTGAGGAGAAGGACGCCGCCTGGGACTTCGTGTCCTGGATGACCAACAAGGAGTACATCGAGCTGGTGGGAGAAGAGATCAGCTGGGAACGTGTTCCGCCCGGCAGCAGGCTCTCCACCTACGAGATCCCCGAATACGCCGAGGTCGCCCAGGCTTACGCGGAACCAACCCTGAGGGCGATGGCCGGTGCGTCCCAGGACACCTCGATGGCAGCACCAGTTCCGTATCCCGGACTGCAGTTCGTCGGCATCCCGGAATTCCAGGATCTGGGAACCCGGGTGGCACAGCAGATTTCCGCGGCCATCGCGGGCCAGAAAACCGTAGAGGAAGCCCTTGAACAGTCCCAGCGCTACGCCCAAACCGTCGCGGAGAGCTACCAGTCAGGAGAGAGCTGATGGCCACACTTCTCGAGCGGCATAACCAAAAAGCGCGCCGCGACGTCGCACAGCGCCAGGCCGGAGGAATGTCGCGGGCCGAAGGGTGGCGGCGGCGCGGGCCGCTGCTGCCGGCGCTCATCTTCACGCTGATCGTTACGCAGGTCCCGTTCCTGTTCACCATCTGGTATTCGCTGCAGAACTGGAACCTGCTCAATCCCGAGGGTGACCGGTTTGTCTGGTTCTCCAACTACATCGAGATCTTCGCTGACTCCACCTTCCGGCAGGCGGCACTGAACAGCGTGATCTTCACGGTGGGCTGCGTCTTCTTCGCCATGATCCTGGGGATCGTCTTCGCTCTGCTGCTGGACCGCTCCTTCGCCGGCCGGGGAATCGTGAGGACCCTGCTGATCACACCGTTCCTGATCATGCCGGTGGCCAGCTCACTGCTGTGGTCCGTCTCCATCCTGAACCCGAGCTACGGGCTGCTGAACTGGCTGATCGGGCTGGTCGGCATCCCTCCGGTGGACTGGACCTCCGCCCATCCCATCGCCTCGATCCTGATGGCCCTGGTTTGGCAGTGGACGCCCTTCATGATGCTGCTGGTCCTGGCCGGACTGCAGGCACAGCCCAAGGACGTGCTGGAAGCAGCGCAGGTGGACGGCGCCGGATGGTGGCGCACGTTCATCTCGGTGACCCTTCCCCAGCTCCGCCGCTACATAGAACTGGGTGTCCTCCTCGGAGCCATCTACGTGGTGAACACGTTCGACCAGATCTATCTCATGACGGCCGGCGGTCCGGGGACAGCCAGCGCCAACCTGCCGTTCTACATCTACCAGCGGGCGTTCCTCGGCTTCGACATCGGCCAGGCTGCCGCCATGGGCGTGGTGGTCGTGATTGCCACGATCATCGTTGCCACCTTCGCCCTCCGCCTGATCTTCCGCAGCTTCGACACAAAGGACTAGCCGTGGCCACGCAGATACAACCGGCTCCGGCCGAACGCACGCCTTCCACCACCGGTACTTCGTCCGCGCCGCGCCGCAAGCGCAAGCCCCGCGCCGGCGCCTCCCTGCTGACCACGCTGACCTGGATCCTGGCCATCGCGTTCTTCTCACCGGTGCTGTGGATGGTGCTGACTTCCTTCAAACAGGAATCGGCGGCCGCCTCCAACCCGCCGTCGTTCTTCTTCACCCCCACCCTGGACCAGTACCGGGCGGTGCTCGACGCCGGCGCCGGCACCTATTTCGTGAACTCGCTCATTGCGACCGGCGTCTCCACCCTGCTGGTGGTGGTCATGGCCGTTCCGGCGTCCTACGCCCTGTCCATCCGGCCGGTGAAGAAGACCCAGGACGTGCTGTTCTTCTTCATTTCCACGAAGATGCTGCCGGTGGTGGCCGTGATCATGCCGATCTACGTCATCGCCGGGCAGCTGAAGGTCCTGGACAACATTTGGACCCTGGTGGTCCTGTACACGTCCATGAACCTGCCAATCGCGGTGTGGATGATGCGCTCCTTCTTCCAGGAGGTCCCTTCGGAGGTGCTCGAAGCGGCGCAGATGGACGGCGCCGGGCTGCTGAAGACCCTGTGGCGGGTGCTGATGCCCATGGTTGCGCCCGGGCTCGCCGCAACCGCGCTGATCTGCGTGATCTTCGCTTGGAACGAGTTCTTCTTCGCGCTGAACCTCACCGCCGCGAAATCCTCCACCGTCCCGGTGTTCCTGGTCTCGCAGATGACGAGTGAAGGACTGTACCTGGCCCAGCTCTCCGCGGCATCGGTGCTGGCGTCCCTGCCCGTGGTCATTGCCGGCTGGGTTGCCCAGAAACAGCTGGTCCGCGGCCTGTCGATGGGTGCGGTCAAGTGAGCCTGCCTTCGACCATGCGCGTTTCCGTACTCGATGCTCCGGGCAAGCTCCGGCTAGAGGAGCGGCCCGTGCCGGTGCCGGGCCCGGGTGAAGTCCTGGTGCGGATCGCTTCCGTGGGGGTCTGCGGTTCGGACACGCATTACTACCGCGAGGGACGGATCGGGCCCTACGTGGTGGAATCGCCGCTGGTCCTGGGGCACGAGGCGTCCGGCCGCGTGGAAGCAGTGGGCGACGGCGTCGACCCCGCCCGGGTTGGCACCCGGGTCTCGCTGGAGCCGGGGATCCCGCAGCCCTACTCCGCCGAGACGCTCTCCGGGCACTACAACCTGGACCCCGCGGTCCGCTTCTTCGCCACTCCGCCGGTGGACGGCGTCTTCAGCGAGTACGCGGTGCACCCGGCGGCTTTCAGCCACCCGGTTCCGGAGCACGTGTCCGACGACGCCGCTGCGCTTCTCGAGCCGCTGGGCGTTGCGCTGGCTGCCCGAGCCGCCGGGAAGGTGCAGCTCGGAAACCGGGTGCTGGTGGCGGGCGCAGGGCCCATTGGGCTGCTCGTTTCCGCCGTATGCTCGCTGGCGGGGGCGGAGGTCACGCTGACGGACGTCCGCGCGGAAAGGCTGGAGCAGGCCCGGCGCTACGGGGCTTCCGGCACTTTTACGGCAGCAGACGCGCCTGTTCCGGCTCCGGAATACCAGGTCTTCATCGATGCCACCGGGGCGGAATCCGCCGTCCTGTCCGGGCTGTCCCGCCTTGCTCCCCGCGGCCGCTGCGTCCTCGTGGGGATGGGGTCGGACACCATCGCGGTCCCCGTTCCGCTCATCCAGGGCCGGGAACTGCTCATCACCGGGACCTTCCGGTACGCCAACACCTGGCCGCTCGCCGTGGAAATCGCGTCCCGCGGGCTCATCGACCTGGACGGTCTGGTCACCTCGCGGCACGGGCTTGACGACGTCGAGGCCGCGTTGGTTGCCGGGGCCCGGGACGGTGCGCTGAAGGCAGTCGTCACGCCGTAACGAGGCCGCCCCAATCCCGCCGCCGGTGATAGGTTCAACCTCAATGCGCCAGACTCACCGGGGAGGACAGGCATGGCCCAGGCAGTGAAAGCAGCAGCGCCGGACACCGCTCACGCCTCGAGCTTTCCGGAGTGGAAAAAAATCGTCTCGGACTCCTTCGTGCCGCTGGAGGCCTCCCCCGTCCACCCCGGGGACACTGTTTTCTCCGGCCGGCTGACCGGCCGCCGGCTGCGTGAACTGGCCATTGTGCAGGTTGACGCCATGGCGCACTGCGTGGAGCGCACACCCGAACTGATCAACGGTGCCGATGGCGGCTTCTACAAGCTCAGCCTGCAGCTTTCCGGCCGCGGCATCCTGCTCCAGGACGGCCGGGAGGCGGTGCTGGAACCAGGTGACCTGGCCATCTACGACACCGGCACCCCCTACACCCTGAGCTTCGACAAGCAGTTCACCACACTGGTGCTGATGTTCCCGAAGCAGCTGCTCGGGCTCGCCCCGGAGGACATGGCAGAGATGACCGCCGTGCGCCTGGGCCGCGGGCACCGGCTGGGCCGCGCCGTCGTCCCCTTCCTGACCCAGATCGGGCGAATGCTCCCGGAACTGGACGGCCCAATCGGGCACCGGCTGGCCATGAACACGGTGGACCTGCTCTCCACCCTGCTCGCCGACGAGGCCCATGCCCTCCCGGACACGGAAGCGGGCGGCCAGGAACGCCTGCTGCGCCGCGTGCAGCACTTCATTGACGGCCAGCTCGCCAACCCGGACCTGTCACCGGGATACATTGCGGCCGCCCATTTCATGTCTGTCCGCAGCCTGCACAAGCTTTTCGAGGACTCCGGCACCACGGCAGCAGCCTGGATCCGTGCCCGCCGCCTGGACGGAGCCCGCCGGGACCTCGCTGACCCCCTGCAGGCCGACGTTCCGGTGGGGGCGATCGGTGCGCGGTGGGGCTTGCCGGACCCGGCACATTTCAGCCGTGTCTTCCGCGCCGCCTACGGGCAGTCACCGTCGGCGTACCGCTCCGGCCGCTGAGCCGCGCCCGGGCATCCGTGCACGGGAAGACAATTGCCGCACGCGCAAAGCCAAGCAGAACAATAGTGATCTGGCGCACAGTTGGAGCAGTGATCCGTCCCGCCGTTGCAAAGGAGCAATCATGCACACCACCGAATCCCTCACCAGCTACCAGGACCTGCTGGGAGCCATCGCCGCCGCCGGAGAGTCCCGGGACATCCTTGATCCCGCCACCGGTGAGGTAGTGGCCGCAGCTCCCATCCACACCGTCGATGACCTGGAAAAGTCCGTTGCCGCGGCCCGCGCAGCGCAGCCGTCCTGGGCGGCCCTCGGCCACGCCGAACGCTCCGCGTTCCTCTTCAAGGCCGCCGACGCCGTCGAAGCCGCTGCCGAGGCACTCGCCGAACTGCTGTCCCGGGAGCAGGGCAAGCCCCTGAACGGCCCGAACGCACGCTTCGAAGTGGGCGCCTGCGCTGCCTGGCTGCGCGCCACGGCGTCGTTCGAACTGGAACCCGAGGTGCTGGTGGATGACGAGGGAGGCCGCGCCGAACTGCACTACCGCCCGCTCGGCGTTGTGGGGGCGATTGGCCCGTGGAACTGGCCGATGATGATCAGCGTCTGGCAGCTGGCGCCGGCGCTGCGGATGGGCAACACCGTGGTGATGAAGCCCTCCGAATACACCCCGCTCTCCGTACTGGCCCTTGCCGCAGTGCTGAACCAGGCGCTGCCGGCTGACGTGCTGCACGTAGTCTCCGGCGGACGGGACGTAGGGGAGGCCCTCGCTGGACATCCGGACATCGACAAGGTGATGTTCACCGGCTCCACAGCCACAGGCAAGGCGATCATCCGCTCCTCCGCGGACACCGTGAAGCGGCTGACCCTGGAGCTCGGCGGCAACGACGCCGGTATTGTGCTGCCCGACGCCGATCCCGCCGCGATCGCCGAGGACCTGTTCTGGGGTGCGTTCATCAACACCGGCCAGACCTGCGCGGCGCTGAAGCGCCTCTATGTGCACGAGGACATTTACGACGCCGTCGTCGACGCATTGGCCAAGGTGGCCGCGGCTATGCCGATGGGCGTCGGCCTGGACGAAAACAACGTCCTGGGCCCGCTGCAGAACAAGGCCCAGTTCCAGATTGTTACCGACCTGGTGCAGGCTGCGAAGGATGCCGGCGCGCGGATCGTCACCGGCGGCAACCCGCAGACGGACCAGCCCGGGTATTTCTACCCGGCCACGCTGGTGGCGGACATTGACAATGACAATCCGCTGGTGGTGCAGGAGCAGTTCGGCCCGGCGCTGCCAATCATCAAGTACTCCTCCGTGGATGAGGCCGTGGAAATGGCCAACGGGCTGGATGTTGGCCTGGGGGCGTCGGTGTGGTCCGCGGACAAGGATGCGGCCCTGGCCGTCGCCGCGCGGATCGAAGCCGGCACCGTCTGGATCAACAAGCACGGCGCCGTGGACCCGCGGATGCCGTTCGGCGGCGCCAAGCAGTCGGGATACGGGCTCGAGTTCGGCGTCGAAGGGCTCAAGGGCCTCGGCGCCCCGCAGGTCCTCAGCTACTGAACCCCTTCCAGCGAACGAACGAACGAAAGCAATGAAGCAGCACATGGAAACCGAATACCTTGTGATTGGCGCCGGGTCAGCCGGCAATGTTGTGGCCCGCCGGCTCCTCGACGCCGGCAAGCAGGTCACTGTCCTCGAAGCGGGGGACCAAGACATCAATCCCGACATCGCCCACCTGAACACCCTCGGCGCGCTCTGGCACAGCCCGCAGGACTGGAATTACTACACCACTGAGCAGGCCGGTGCATCGGGGCGCCGCATGCACCTGCCTCGCGGGAAGGTGATGGGCGGATCGCATGCCCTGAACGCGTCCATTTGGGTCCGGGGCGACCGCTGGGATTATGATTCCTGGGCCGAAGCCGGCTGTGCAGGCTGGTCCTGGGAAGACGTGCTTCCGGTGTTCAAGCAGATTGAGAACTTCGACGGCGGTGCCTCCGATACGCGCGGCACCGACGGCCTGCTGGACGTCGTGGCGGACTTTCCCCGTAATCCCGTGCAGGAAGACATGCTGGCCGGGGCACAGGAAATTGGCCTCCCGCTGAACCCGGACTACAACTCGGGCAGCGTTGAGGGCGTCTCCCGGATGCAGCTCAATGTGCGGGACGGCAGGCGGTTCAACACCTGGCACGCCTACCTCAAGCCCGTCATGGACCACCCGAACCTGACTTTGGTGACGGGTGCCCACGTGCGGAGGCTGATCGTTGAGGACGGCTCGGTCACCGGCGTTGAATTCGAGTACGACGGCGAACTCCGCACCGTGCGGGCAGGGGAGACCATCCTGTGCGCCGGGGCCATTAACTCCGCCGAACTGCTCCTGCGTTCGGGAATTGGACCGGCTGCAGAGCTGGCGGAAATCGGCGTCGAACCGGTCCTGGACCTGCCCGGGGTGGGCAAGAACCTGCAGGACCATCTGCTCGCTCCGGTGATCTTCTCCACCGGCGCCCGCGAGGTGCCCGACGGCGAGGTGGCCCCGGCGGAAGTGCACTTTTTCGCCAAGTCCCGGCCGGACCTGCCGGTGCCCGACACACAGCCCATCTTCTTCTCCGTGCCCATGTACTCCCAGGACTACGGCCTGGGGGAAATGACCGGACCTGCAAACGGCTTCTCCATGCTCGGCGGACTGGTGCGTCCGGCCAGCCGCGGGGAAATCACCCTTACCGGACCTGCTCCGGAAGATCCGCTCCGGATCGACCTCGGTGCGCTTAGTGAACAGGCCGACGTCGACGCTCTGGTGGCCAGCGTCCGGCAGTGCCGGGAAATTGGCCGCACTGAGGCGCTGGCCGGGTGGGAACCGAAGGAACTGCATCCCGGACCGGCGGTGTCGGACAGTGATGATGACCTGGCCCGGTACGTGCGCGATTCCGTGGTCACCTACCACCACCAGGTTGGCACCTGCCGGATGGGAACCGATGACCTGGCCGTCGTCGATCCCGCTGACCTGCGGGTGCGCGGGCTCTCCGGAATTCGAATCGCCGATGCTTCGGTTATGCCGCTCGTGACCACCGGAAACACCAACGCCCCCACGGTCATGATCGCTGAACGTGCTGCGGGGATGATCCTGGGCTAGCCGAGAGGGCAGTTACGGCTGGTTTGAGCGTTGAAACCGGCCGTAACTGGCCTTTCGGCGGGTCCTGGGGACGCGGAGCGACGGTAGAAGTTGCCGAGTTCTGCAGATCAGCGTTCGTCGCAGAGCAGGTGGTACCAGCTGTCCGCCAGCACCTCGATCGCGTGCTCGCGGTTCGGTTCCAGCTTGCGGCGGGTCCACAGTGTGGCGACGTAGTCCAGCTGCGTGTACGCGAGCGAACCGCGGACGTGGTGTGTTTCTTCGGGGAAACGTCCGGCCTGCTGCATCCCCGTGACGATGTCCGAAATGACTTCCTCATGCCAGGCCTCCACCATGGTCCGGACCTCGGGGTCCACGGCCGCAGCCTCGTCCAGGACGTCGAGGTAGGGGCGGAACACCGGCCAGAGCGCAGCGCGCGATTCCAGCCAGGCGCGGATACCGGAGAGCTCGCCTTCACGGACCACGTCCACCAGGTCCGAAGCAGTGGACGTGCTGTCCGGTCCGCTGGCCCGGTCCAGAAATGAATTGACCCGGCCCATGAACTCCCGCATGAGGTCCGTGCGCGAAGGATAGTAGGCGTAGAACGTGACCCGGGTGGTGCCTGCAGCAGACGCGATCTCGTCGATGGTGGTGGACGCGTAGCCCTTGGCGGTGAACTGCTCCAGGGCCCGTTCCACGATGGTGTCCCGCGTGAGTTGTTTCTGGGCTTCTCTCAGCGACGACATGGAATAACCCTAACTGAAGCGGGATGCCTGCAACCGCAGGCGTCCCGCTTCATCAGTTTGCCGGAACCGGTGCTGCGGCGCCTGTATTGGCCAGGCGGCGCAGGCGTGGAACCGGGATGCGGTAATTGACTGCCACCGCCGTTCCGGAGCCGTCCGGATGCTCCCAGCGCATCAGTGCCGAATGCTCCGCGGGACCGGTCTCGTGGAAGTCCGGAGCACCGTCCACGGGGGTTGGCCCCACGGCCTTCAGGGAGAGGCCGAATCCCTCGGTCCAGAAGTACGGCTGGAAGGACAGCTCGGGTGCGGCATCCCCGTGCAGCAGGCCCAGCGCAGCGGTCTTGGCCTGCTCGATGGCGCTGGTCCACAGCGGCACCCGGGCGTACCCGCTGCCGGAGGGGAAGGCAGCGACGTCGCCCGCTGCCACAATCCCCGGGCGTACCCGCCCGCGGCTGTCCGCCAGCAGGCGTCCTCCGGTGAGCACGCCTGACCCTTCGAGCCAGGCCGTGTTCGGCTCATCACCAACAGCGCTGACCACAACGTCGGCGCTCAGCACCACCCCGTCCTGGAGCGCGACGGCGGGAGCCTGCGCAGTCCCGGCGAGCCGGGCCTTCCCCGCGGTGACGAAGCGCAGGCCCTGCCGCCGGGCAGCGTCAATAAAAACGCCGGAGAGGTGGCTGCCCAGCTGCCGGGTCAGCGGCTGCACGTCGGAAACCAGTGTGACCCGGCATCCCTGGTGCAGCGCACCGGAGGCTATTTCCATGCCCAGGGCACCGCCGCCCACCACGATCACGCTGGGACTTCCCGCAGCCACACGGTCCTTCAGGGCGACGGCATCCTCGATCGTGCGCAGCGTGAGCTCGGGTGAGTCCGCCCCGCCCAGCCGGCGGGCAGAGGATCCGGATGCAATCACCAGTCCGTCGTAGGGCAGCTCGGTCCCGTCGTCCAGGCGCACCCGGCGTGTCTGGACGTCGATCCCGGCAGTGGCAACACCGAGGATTTCCTCCGCCCCATGGGACGGGTCCGGCAGCTGGTGGGCGCTGAGCTGGTCGTCGCCGTGCAGCAGTGCCTTGGACAGCGCCGGCCGGCTGTACGGCTGGTGTTTCTCGGCACCCACGACCGTGAGGCCGCCGTCGAATCCGCCGGAGCGGAGCGCATCACAGGCGGTCAGGCCCGCAATGCCGTTGCCGACGACGACGATGCGGCGCAGCGTCACGATGCCAGCCGGAGGGCGGCCACGGGGCAGATGCGCACGGCGGCGTTCGCAGCCGCGAGGTCCGCTCCCTCGACGTCCGGGACGTCGATCACCAGTTCGCCGTCATCGTCCAGGTGCATGAGCTCCGGGGCTGCTTCTTCGCACAGTCCGTGGCCTTCGCAGCGCGGACGGTCCAGTTCGATCCTCATGCCGCCACCACCTTGATGACCGGCAGTTCCTCAATGCTGCGGGTGATGTTGCTCGGAATCCGGACCTCGTCACCCAGCTGGATTTCCGCGACTTGGCGGCCCAGGGCACTGATGATGGCGTGGCCTTCCAGCCGGGCCAGGCCCTGGCCGGCGCAGCCGTGGGGGCCGTAACCAAAGGAGAGGTGGTCCACCGGATTCCGGGTGATGTCGAAGGTATCAGGGTCTTCGTAATGCCGCGGATCGTGGTTGCCGGCGCCGAACAGGATGCCCAGCTGCGCTCCGGCCGGGATCAGCGTTCCGTCAACCTCGGTATCCCGGGTGGCGGTCCGTCCCCACACATGGATGGGCGGCCAGAACCGCAGCACCTCGGCGAACGCCGAGGAGACCAGGTCCGGGTTCTCCCGGAGCAGCGCCAGCTGTTCGGGGTGCCGGCCAAAGAGCGCGACGGCGTTGCCAATCGCAGCGATCGTGGTGTCCACCCCCGCACCGAGGTACTGGTGGATGATGTGCCCGGCGGTGCCGGCGGGAATGTCGCCGCGTGCTTCGGCGTCGAAAATGCCGCGGCCAATCGACCCCGGTGCCAGGTCCTCCGCAGTCACGGAGGCACACCAGCCGTAGAGCTCCCCGGCAATGGGGAAGTTCTCCTGGGTGCGCTGGTTCAGCGGGCCAAGGACCTGCATGGCGGCCTGCCCCCAGCGGAGCATGTTCTCCTTCACTCCGCCGGTGAAGCCGATCAGGTCGGCCACGATTTCCAGCGGGAAGGCCCGCGCCAGCGCGTCGATGGCTTCGAAGCTGCCGCCGGCGACCAGCTCGGCCACCAGCTTTTCCGCCTTCTCATCGATGACGACTTTCAGTCCGCGCAGGGCACGCGGGGTCAGGTTTTCGGAGAGCGTGGCGCGCAGCTGCGTGTGCACGGGCGGATCCGAGGCCAGGGACGTCCCCTGCAGGGCTTCGTTGACCATGGGATTGAATCCCATGGAGGTGGAGGAAAAGGTCTCCGGGTCATTCAGCGCGTCCCGGATGATGTCATAGCGGGTCAGGACGTACAGGTCGTTCTTCGGCAGGTAAACCACGCCCGCCTGCTCGCGCAGCGCGGTGTAGGCCGGGTAGGGATCCAGCAGGACTGCGTCGTCCCAGATGTCGATATCAGATTCAGCGCGTGTGTTCACGGCAGAGTCTCCTTCGGTGGTGGTGGGGGAGTGTGGGTCAGCTGCCGGCGGGCACGGTTGCGGCTGCGGCAGGGGTCTCGGTTCCGGGCGCCGGGGCGGAGGAGGACCGGCCCGGGACGAAGAGCGTCAGGATGGCGGAGATGGTCGCGGTGATGCCTGCTACCAGGTAGACGGTCTGGAAGCCCTGGCCCAGCGAGGAGCCGGCCGCTCCCTGGATGGCGGGCTGGGCGCCGTTCAGGGCCTGGACCATGCTGTCCACGGCTGCCTGCGGTGCTCCGGACGCCGCGGCCTGGCCGGTGAAGCCGGCAATGACGTCCGGCCAGCCGGAGAGGAAGGCGAGCGGAGGGATCTGGGAGAGTCCTTCCGCTGCTTCGGCGGGGAGGCCGGCGCCGCCGAGGATCCCGGCCAGCGGGGCGGCGAAGAGGGAAGCGCCGACGCTGAAGGCGATGGCGGAGCCGATGACCGGACCCAGTGCGAAGCCCAGGTCCCGCAGCAGGTTGGTGGTGGCTGAGGCCATGCCGATTTCCTGCGGTGCCACGGTGTTGATGGCGACGGCGGTGACGGATCCAACGGTCAGCGCGAAACCGGTGCCCAGCAGGGCCAGCGGCGGGATGAACGCCGTCCAGGGCGTGCCGCCGAACGCTTCGGGCGTGCCCAGGGAGAACCCGGAGAGCCAGTACCCGGCGGCGGCCATCAGCGCGAAGCCTGCGGTGAGCACCCAGCGCGGGGCAGCGTGGTGGATAAGCCAGCCCACCACGGGGATGAAGATGAACGCGGGTCCCTGGATGAAGACGAACAGTACGCCGACCTTCCAGGTTTCGGTGAGCGCCAGGCCGCCGACGGCCACGGAGGTGCTGAAGCAGACGGCCAGGAAGGCGAACATGCCGGTCACGGCCACGATGCCGGTGATCGAATAGGCCCGGTTCTTGAACAGGGACAGGTGGATGAGAGGCTGCGGGGTGCGGGACTCGATCAGGATGAACAGACCCAGCAGCAGGGCCCCCGCAACGTAGGCCGCGATCACCACCGGTGCGCCGAAGCCGGAATCCACGGCGGTGACCGTTGCGAACAGGGCGGCGATCAGCCCCAGGGCCAGGGTTGCCTGGCCGGGAAGGTCCAGCTTGCGGCCCTGCGGAGCCGCAGAGTCCTGGGCCTTCAGTGAGAGCAGCAGCAGCACCGCTGCCAGTCCGGCGGCTACGAAGTAGGCCACCCGCCAGCCGCTGTAGATATTGGGGTCGCCGGGGGCGGCGCCCGGAATGGTGAAGAGCTGCGAAGTCAGCCCGGCCAGCACCGGGGAGATGACGGCGCCCAGGGAGAGGAAGCCTGCCCAGGTGGCGATCACCTTGGCGCGGGCCCGCGGGTCCGGGGTGATGGCGGCGATCATCGAGAGCGAAATGGGGAACAGGATGCCGGCGCCGATGCCGCCAATAGCCTGGGCGGCAATCATTACGCCGGTCACCGGCGCCAGCGCAGCGAGCACGGCTCCGGCGATGGTCAGCCCTGCCCCGGCGAGCAGCAGCTTCTTCCGGCCAAAGAGGTCTCCGAGGACGCCCCAGCTGAGTTCGAATACAACGACGCCGATCATAAAGACCCCGGCGATCCAGGTCAGTCCGGCGCCCGAGGTGTGGAACTCGGCCGCAAACGTGCCGTTCAGGGCTCCGGGCAGTGCGTTGGTCATCTGGGCGAGGGTGACGGCACTGTAGGCGGCAAGGAAGGTTGCCCGAACGGAGCCACCACCCGCCGTCGGCATGTTCTGGCTCATCGCTGAAACTCCTTCGTTTCGTGTGGTCAGACGGAGGGGGTGTCGGTGACCGGCGTCACAGGAGACAGTGTGGGTGAACCTTTACAGCGTGTCAATAGCAACAACAGGGCGACTGCGTCACAAACGCATTGAAAAGGTTTTGCTTGACATCGTGTAAAGAAAACTGTGAGGATAGCCACACAGCAGCGGGGCATGGCCCAGGTCACATCCCGCCTCCGCCCCGATCTTCCAAGGAGACGCCACGTGAGCGACTTCGCCGGCGACGACGCCAGCACCCCTTCCGGCCCTCGGGTAAACACTGTCCTGGGTCCGGTCCCCGCATCCGAGCTGGGAGTCACAGCTATCCATGAAGCGTTGCTTTCGGTCATTCCCGGAGCCGAATATGCCCCGGACATCACTTTGGACCGCGCGGCGATCTTCGAGGTGCTGGCCGGAAAGCTGAAAGACTTCCGCAGTGCCGGCGGCGACACCGTAGTGGATAGCACCGGCATGTTCCACGGACGGGACCTGCCGCTCTACGAGGCGCTGTCCCGGGCCACCGGCGTCCACATTGTCGCTTCCACCGGCATGGGCCCCGAGGAGATGCTGGGCGGGTACTTCCTCACCCCGCAGACCAACCCTCCCACGCCGTGGCCGGCAGAGAAGTTTGCGGATCTGTTCTCCAGGGAAGTGAGTGAGGGCATGGTGATTCCGCGCCTGGAACGCCGGGCAGCTGCCGGGCTGGTTGCCACGGCAGCGGACCGCTCCGGAATCACGCCCACCGAGGAGAGCCTTTTCCGGGGTGCGGCCCGCACGGCCTTGGCTACCGGTGTTCCCGTTTCCCTGCGGTTCGGCACCGAGCCCGTACGCGAACTCGAACTGGTGCTGGATGAAGGACTTCCGGCGGACCGCGTGGTGGTCGGCGGGCTGGACCGCAAAGACGCGGCAGGCACCGCCGTCGAAATTGCCCGCCTGGGAGCCTACGTGGGGATCGACCATGTGGGCCTGAACGACGACGCCAGCTACCTGAACGATTCCGAGCGCGCCGCCTTAGTCCTGGAACTCGTGGATGCCGGCTGCACAGACCGGATTCTGCTCTCTTCCAACGCTATTGGCGCCGCCTTTGGGCAGCCGGACTATGACCTTCCCTACGGCCACGTGCTGACCAGCTTCCTGCCGTTCCTCCAGAAGCAGGGTCTCTCCGAGGCGGATGCCCGGCTCATCACCGCCGAGAATCCCCAGCGGCTTCTTTCCGTCCGCTAGAGCGGGCCTCCCACAGGTTTCAACTAATTTTTCGAGGTGTTGGTTTGTCGAAGGTAAACACAGTATTGGGCACGATCCCGGCCGAAGAGCTGGGAATCGTGGCGGTCCACGAGCACATTGGCTACGGCATGCCGGGCAGCGAGCTGGACTCAAAATGGTGGAAGACGCCGGAAGAACGGTACGCGGAGACCGTGCCGAAGCTGCGGCAGTTCCACGAATACGGCGGCGGCACCTTCGTTGACGCCACGGGCATCTGCAACGGCCGCGACGTGGACTACTACAAGTCCCTGTCAAAGAAGACCGGCGTGCACATTGTTGCCTGCACCGGATTCGTGGGCGGCGACACCGCCCTGCCGCACTTCGCCCGCGCTTCCGTGGAGTACCTGGCGAAGGTCTTCGTCCATGAGATCACCGTTGGGATCGGGGACACCGGCGCCAAGGCCGGCGTGATCAAGGTCGGCGTCAGCCGCGGCGGCCGCATGACCGAACTCGACAAGCGCATCTACCGTGCTGCAGCGCGGGCTGCAGCGGCCACCGGCGTTCCGATCCTTACCCACCTGGCGATCGACCCGCAGCCGGCAATCGAGATCTTCAACCAGGAAGGGCTGCCGCTGGACCGCGTGCTCTTCGGCCACGCCGACGATGGACTGAACGCCCCGAACACCCCCAGCGAATGGATCATGAGCCAGGGCGGGCGAATCGGCTTCGACACCTTCGGGTATGAGACCGAACTTCCGGATCCGCCGTTCTGGGCCCGGCCGCGCAAGGAGCGCCTGGACCACTTTATGGACCTGGTGGAAAAAGGCCACCTGAACCAGCTGCTGGCCTCCGCCGACGCCAACTGCAGCCCGCTGGGCTGGCCCGGCGTCAAGGGCCACACCGTGAACTACATCTTCGAGGACCTGATCCCGGACCTGCGCCGGGCAGGCCTGGACGAAGCGTCCATCAAGGCTCTCTTTATCGACAATCCCGCCGATTTCCTCTCCATCCACGCCTGATCCAGCATCCCTTCCTCGGCGCAGCGACGCGCCGTCCTGTCAGAAAGTGATCCAGCCATGAAGACTTCAGAAATCCAGAACCTGTCCATCGCCGTCGTAGGCGGCGGCTACGGCGGCGCTGCCGCCGCGATCGCACTGCGGAACATCGGTGCCCAGAACGTACATGTCTACGAGCAGGCACCCGCGCTGGGCCAGGTTGGCGCCGGTATTGGCCTGCGGCCCATCACAGTGGAGCTGTTCCGGCAGTGGGGCATCTTCGAGGAGATCGCTGCAGTCAGCTCGCCCAGCGACTACCTGGAAATCCTGAGTGCGGACGGCGGGCAGGTCCTGGCCCAGGAAGTCTGGCCGCAGCTAAACGACTTCGAACAGCCCAACCACACCCGCATCATCCACCGTGGGGACTTCATTGAAGCCCTGCTCGGCGTGCTCCCGGCTGAGGTGGTCCACCTGGACCACAAGCTCACCTCCATCGAGGACCTGGGCGGGCAGGCCAAGCTGACCTTCGAAAACGGCAACACGGTTACCGCGGATGTAGTCATCGGCGCCGACGGCATCCGGTCCCTGGTCCGCAAGCAGCTGTTTTCCGACCAGGAGCCGGTCTTCGCCGGAGAGCATGCCTACCGTGCCGTCATTTCCCTGGACGATGCCTTCGGCCTGGGAACCGAGGACAACAACCCGCGCTTCTACATGGGCCAGAACGGCACCATTGCCTACAACCTCCCGCTGCCGCACCGCGGCCAGCTCTCCTACGACATCACCGCCCCGTCCGAGGACGGCTCCTGGGCACCGGAGATCACCAACGATTACCTGGTGTCCCTGCTCGAAGGCTTTGACGAGCGGATCGTGAAGATTGCCCGGAACCTGGACCTCAGCCAGGTCACCAGCCGTTCCGTTTTCGACATCGATCCGGTAGCAAACTGGCACACGGACAGTGTGGCCCTGCTCGGCGACGCCGCGCACGCCATGCTGCACCACCAGGGCCAGGGCGCAAACTCTGCGATCCAGGATGCCGGCGGCCTTGCCGATGCCTTCCTCGAAGCGGGATCCGTAAAGGAAGCACTGGCCCTCTACCAGGCCACCCGCAAGCCGGCCACCGACGAGCTGCAGCGTCTTTCCCGGATGGGCTGGAACGCCAACGCCGTTGAGAACGCCTTCCCCGAGCAGGCTGCGGCCAAGTAAGCGAAAATCAGATATGCCTATTCATCCCGAAATTGCCAAGATCCTTGCCACAATTCCGGCGCCCCCGGAGGGACCGCTGAATCCTGCAGCCATGCGTGCCGGCGAGGAGGTGCAGGTTCCGCCCCTGGCAGACCGTACTCCGGTGCACCATGTCCAGGACACCGTGGCAGCAACTGCGGCCGGTGACGTGCCGGTGCGGATCTACACCCCGGAGGATGCCGATTCCTACGGTGTGCTTGTCTACTTCCACGGCGGCGCGTTCTTCCTCGGCAGCCTGGACACCCACGACCACGTGGCCCGTGCGCTGGCAAATGAGAGCGGCTACAAGGTCATCTCGGTCGGTTACCGGCTGGCACCGGAAGCCGCTTTTCCGGCCGGGCTCGAAGACTGCTACGGCGTCGTGGAATGGGTCACGGAGCAGGCCGGGGAACTGGACTGGAACGGCAAGGACCTCGCGGTCGCGGGCGACAGCTCCGGCGGCACCTTCGCCGCCGCCGTTACCGCCATGGCCAAGGATCGAGGACTTGGCGCGATTTCGCACCAGATCCTCTTCTACCCGTCGCTGGACCTGGACTTCGACGCCGACCGCTATGCCTCGATGCGGGAAAACGCCGTGGGCTACGGGCTTGAAACCGCAGGGCTGAAACCCTTCAACGCGTTCTACCTGGACAGCGGGGCCGACCCCTCCGACCCGCTGGTCTCACCGATCAAGCGCGAGGACCTCAGCGGCCTGCCCAAGGCGCTGGTCATTACCGCGGAGTTTGATCCGCTGCGCGATGAAGGTGAGCTCTACGCCCAGCGCCTGCGCAGCGCCGGCGTCGAGACCGTGCTGAGCCGGTACGACGGCGCGAACCACGGGTTCGTCGCCAACTTCTCCTGGATTCCGGAGTTCTACGGTGCCCTGGCGGAAGCCGGAAAGTTCCTCCGCGGGGGAGCCTCACAGTGAGTGCCGCAGTCCATCCGCTGGTCTCGCCCTGGGGCCGGTTCGGGCTGTACAGCTACTTCATCGACGCACCGGAGCCGGCCATTGTGGACACCGGCATCGCTTCTTCCCCGGCGGAAGGACTGCTCCCTGCCCTGGAAGCGCTGGGACGAAGCATCGAGGAGGTCCGCTGGATCCTGCTCACGCACGGGCACATCGACCACCTGGGGGGAGCACAGGCACTCTACGACCTCACCGGGGGCAAGGCGAAAGTCGTCATCCACGAGGCGGACGCGCCGCTGCTGCGCTCGCGCCGGGCGCACGTGGAGGAGTACGTCCACGGCCGTCACCGGTACCTGAACGCGCCCGACGGCGTGGAGCAGCAGGCCAGGTCCGCCCAGGCCGTGATTTCCGGCGAGATGGAACCGGATGTGCTGCTGCGCGGCGGGGAAACCCTGTCCCTCGGCGGAGACGTGCGGGTACAGGTGCATTCCGTTCCGGGCCACACGGCGGGGTCCGTGGCGTACCAGCTGGACGGTGCCGTCTTCGTGGGCGACGCCGTGCAGATTCACGGTGCCGCCAACCGGTTCCCCGGTTACACGGATCCGGCCGCGTACCGTTCCAGCCTCCTGTACCTCCGGGATGAGGTCCGGCCGGAACGCCTGTACCTGGGCCACCCGTACCGCGGAGCGGACGGTGAGCCCTACGGCGTCGAACTTGATGCGGCGCAGGCACGGCGCGCACTGGATGAGTCCCTGGCGCTGGAAGCACGGATCCGGGCCAGCGTCACCGGGGCGCTCGACGCCGGGCTGGAAGAAACCGGTTCGGTTTACTCGCCCTTCGAAAAGGTCGCCGCGGAGCTCGGCTACACCGCCGACCCCACGCTTGAGCCCTCGCCCTTCTTCACTACCCTCGACGGCTACCGCAGCCGGTACACCCAGCAGATTTCCTAGAGGAGCCGCACCACTCATGGCCACTTTCCAGACGATTAATGCCGGCGGCATGCCCATCACGGTCCAGAAGGACCTGCGCGTTCCGATGCGCGACGGCGTCGAACTCGCTGCCGACGCGTACCAGGGTGCCGGGGACAAACCGCGTCCGGCACTGGTTGCGCTGAGCCCGTACGGCAAGGAACTGCAGGCCATGGCGCTGACCATGCCGCCGCAGCGCCGGCCCAGCCCCATGTGGGATGGCTGCATCGAGGCCGGGGACATAGCCAGGATCGTGAAGGAAGACTACGTCCACGTCATCGGCGACCTGCGCGGTTCCGGCGACTCCGGCGGCGAGCACATCGGCAACTACAACGCCGGCGGGGTCTCCCTGGGCCAGGACGCGTACGACTTCATCGAGTGGGTGGCCGCGCAGCCCTGGTGCGACGGCAACGTGGGCATGGTCGGCATCTCTTACTTCGGCTCCATGCAGGTCCTTGCCGCCGCCGAACGGCCCCCGCACCTGAAGGCGATTTTCGTCTCCGGCGGGCACTACGACTTCTACGAGACCACCTACCACGGCGGCGTGATGTGGTTTATGCCGCGGGCCGCCCGGGAAGGCCGCGGCGGTGACTCCGGCTGGGCGTTCACCGACCGGGTGAAGTCCCGGATGGTGGAAAAGTACTCCCCGGAAGAGCTGAAGAAGCTGGTCGCCGAGCGCCTGGCCGATCCCGATATTGCGGCCTGGCCGAACCTGGTCCATGTGCTGAACTACCCCGTGAACCACGAAGCCTGGTTCGACATTGTGATGAACGACGTCGACGGCGAGTGGTACGAAGAGCGCAATCCGATCACCCTGGCACCGAACATCGACATCCCGGTCTGGCTGCAGCTGGACCAGGGCCGCGGCTGGACGCTGGACGGCACAATCGAGCTCTTCGACGCCCTGAAGGGTCCGAAGAAGCTGGACATTGGGCCCTACCCGCCCATGCAGTCCCGGCCCTTCATCGAAGAGCACGACAAGATGTTCCGCTGGTACGACTACTGGATCAAGGGCATCGACAACGGTGTCATGGACGAGCCCGCGGTCAGCGTGTTCGTGGAAGGCTCCCGCGAGGTTGTCACTGCTGATGCCTGGCCGCCCAAGGAAGTGGAGTACAAGCCGCTGTACCTGCGCACCCGCCGCAAGCTCGGCGTCGAACCCGAGCTGATGGGCACGGAATACGCGGCACCGGACGGCTTCTACCAGGCCCCGCTGACCGTGACGGACAAGGTGGAAATCCTCTCCTGGAACACCGACGTGTTTGAGGAGCGGGTCGAAATGATCGGCACCGGAGCCGCGCACCTGTTCGTGGAAATTGACCAGCCGGATACCAACTTCATCCTGCGGCTCTGGGATGCGGCGCCGAACGGCAAGCGCCAGCTCATCACTACGGGGTACCTAAAGGCCTCGCACCGGGAGCTGGACGAAGAGCGCACCACCGAGGGCAACCCGTACCACCCGCACACCCGTTCAGTGCCAGTGGAACCGGGGAAGGTCGAAGAGTACGTGGTGCGGCTCTACCCGTTTGCGAACACGTTCCTGCCCGGCCACAAGCTGGTCGCGGAACTCTCCAACAACGAGCCGCTGGCCGACGAGCACAACGCACTGCTGCCGCCGGATGCCTTCCACCTGCCGGTGGGCCGCCCGGTGACGCACAAGGTCTACCGCGACGCCGAGCATCCGTCCCGGCTGGTGCTGCCCTTCACGGTGTCCTAGCCGGCTTCTTCGCCGAGCCTCCCTTCCACCGAGAGGACAGTTACGGCTGGTTTGAGCGCTCAAACCAGCCGTAACTGTCCTCTCGGCGGGAGGGGGCGTTTTGGTCAGGCCACAAGGTTGCTCGTACCGTTGTCCTGCGAACGTACGGGGCTTGTCCTCGGGAGAGGACACCGAAGACATGGACAACACCCTGATGCAGGCACCGGAGCGCACGGCGCCCTCGCAGGCACCAACCCGGCGGACCGCATCCGTTCTGCTGGCCGTCTGCATTGTGCTCATTGGCCTGAACCTCCGCACCGTCTTTTCCAGCTTCTCCGCGATCCTTCCGGAGATCACTGTCGCTTCGGGAATGCCTGCCGTCCTGGTGACTGCCCTGACCACCGGGCCGGTCCTGCTGCTCGGAATGGTGGCCCCCGCAGCACCCGCGCTGGCCCGGAGACTGGGCATTGAACGGACCATCCTCATCGCCATGATCGTCCTGGCCGCCGGGCTGGCAGTCCGCGGCACCGGCGATTTCGCCGCGATGGCCGCCGGAACCGTCGCCGCCGGTGCGGGCATCGGCATCGTGAACGTCCTGCTCCCAACCCTGGTGAAGCGCGACTTCCAGCACCGCCTGGGCCTCATGAGCGGCCTGTACACAGGATCCATCTGCGCTGCCGCCGCGCTGGGGGCCGGATTCACCCAGCCGCTGCTTGGAGCCTCCGGATCGTGGCAGGCAGCGCTGGGCTTCTGGGCGCTGCCTGCCGTCGTGGTCGTGCTGCTGTTCGCCCCGCTGGCGCTGCGCCGCCGTCCCGCGCCGGACCGCAAACAGGACGACGCCGGCCCTTCCGTCTGGCGCTCGCCGCTGGCCTGGCAGATCACCGGTTTTATGGCCCTGCAGGCCATGATGTCCTTCAGCGTCTTCGCCTGGCTGGCGCCGATCCTGCGGGAACGGGGGATCGACGGCGCCGCGGCCGGCTACGTGGTGGCGGGCTCGATCGTGGTCCAGGTGCTGGGCTCCTTCCTCGCCCCGCCGGTGGCCGCCCGGCTCCGCAGCCAGGGCTGGTTGAATGCCGGCATCGCCCTGCTCACCGGAGCAGGGTTCGCGCTCACGATCCTCGGACCGCTGGACCTGGTTTGGGTGTGGGCAGTGATGCTGGGCGTGGGGCAGGGCAGCCTGACCGCACTGGCCCTGACCATGATTGTGCTGCGGACCCGCGATGCTCCCACCGCCGCCCGGGTGTCGGGAATGATGCAGTGCCTCGGGTACGGAATCGGGTCCTCCGGTACGCTCCTGGTCGGGGTCCTCTACACGGCCACGGGATCCTTTACGCCCGCTGCGCTGATGTTCCTGGGCATCGGTGCTGCCGCGGCGGGGATGGGTTTCCTCGCCGGACGCAGCCGGTTCGTCGGCAGCTAGGCGGGCTTACGCCACGAAGCCCGGCAGCACCCGGGACAGCGGCGCTCCGAGCGTAAAGCCGTCCAGCGCGGCCGGTTCCTTCAGTCCCGTCAGCGCGCTGGTGACCAGCAGCAGGGGATCCGGGCCCGTAGTGACGAGCACGCTGGTTGGCTGGCTCACCGGCAGCGGGACAGAGCCCAGCAACTGGGTATCTTCGGCGTACACGTCGAGGCGGGCTGCTCCCCACACCGCATTCCAAATCCGCCCGCGGGCGTCGATGTGCATGCCGTCCGGAGACCCGCCGGCTACATCCGCAAACGGCGTGACCGCCGCCGGATCGGCCACCGTGGTGTGCAGGATGCGGCCCGCGTCCGAGTCCGCCACCAGCACGCCGGCACCCTGGGGAAGGAACGCCGGGCCGTTGGGGGTGCTGATGCCCTCAAGCAGTTTCACGACGTCGTTGCTCGCCGGGTCCCAGCGCCAGACGGCGCCGGCGGGCTCCGACCCGTCGTGCACCATCGTGCCGAACCAGAAGGAACCGTCCGGGGCGAAAGCGCCGTCGTTCACGCGGTAGCGGGCAGGATCCAGTCCGGTATCGGCCAGGACACGTTCCCCGCCGCCGTCGAGAAGCTCGGTGATGCCGGTGCCGGCGGCGGCGATGAGCCGGCCCGCACGGTCCAGCTCAGCGACGCCGAGGGGCCGGTCCAGCTTGTGGGTGAGCACCGGCCCGCCGTTGCTTCCCGGCGTCCAGGCATAGAGCTCTCCGGCCATCAGGTCCACCCAGCGGACCCCGCCCGGGGCTGGGCGCAGTCCTTCGCCCAGTGCCAGGGCGTGCGTGCTGACAGGCGTCCATGCTTCGTGGGCCATGCTGTTCCTTCCGATGGTCGAACCAGCGACAAACTAACACGCCAACTGAAGCCGGCACACGCCGGGATGTTAGTCTGATCACTGCGAAGGCGGGCACGAACAGGTGCTAACAACCTGGCATTTTCCCGTGCGGAAAGACCGCCGGGGCTTTGATCGCAGGGGGCAGTACCCATGAGAACTGATGCCGATTACCTGGCCCGGGCCATCGACCTGGCCACCGCAAACGTCGCCGACAGCGGCGGACCGTTCGGGGCCGTTATCCTCACGGCGGACGGACAGACCTTCGACGGCGTGAACCGTGTAACCTCCAGCAACGACCCCACCGCCCACGCCGAAGTCACGGCGATCCGCAACGCCTGCGCTGCGCTGGAGACGTTCGACCTGAGCGGGGCCGTGCTCTACACCAGCTGCGAGCCGTGCCCCATGTGCCTCGCGTCCGCCCTGTGGGCCAGGATCGGCCGCGTCGTTTTCGCCGCGGACCGGCACGACGCCGCGCGCGCCGGCTTCGATGACGCAGTCTTCTACGAATACTTCGACACTCCGCTCGAGGAGCGCTCCATGCCGGTGGTCCAGGTTTCCGGAGACACCCGCACCGCGCCCTTCGAAGCGTGGAACGCTGCGGTCAGCCGGATCGACTACTAGCCGGGTCCTTCCGGGCGGGCGCGCCGGGGAGCGGATCGGCTCCGGCCAGCCACCGGCTGTTGTGCACGGTCATGATCCTCACCTCCTCATCGGTAAACCCCTCCCGCAGCAGCAGGTCCGCGGCGATCGCCAGGCCGTCCTCTACCGGAGGATTGAACGGCTGGCCCAGGTCGCTGCTGATCACGGAGTGCTCCGGTCCGGCGGAGCGGATATTGGAGAACCACAGGTCCCAGTCGACCTTGCCGGTGAGGGGAGTGGTCAGGCAGCGCTCCAGCAGTGCACCCTGGGCCGCCAGCTCGACCTGCCGGTCCAGGGCCATGCGCTGGGACGTGAATTCCGGGTGGGTGATGACGATGCGCCGTACACCGCGCTCAAGGGCAGCGGGAACGACCGCCGCCGACTCAGCCGCATGCAGGTGCCCCGTGGCCAGGGTGAGGTCATGCTTGGCGATCAGGTCCAGCACCTGCAGCGTTTCGGTCCGCAGGGACCCGTCTTCGGCCAGCGGCTCCACCGCGTCAGCCGCCATGCCGGCGTTCCGCAGGTCCTCCTGGAGCTGCGCCCACATGGGCGGGGTGGCGCCGTCGGGCTCCTCGGCCAGGCAGCTGCGCTGGTTGGAACTGTCCACGGTGGGCAGCCAGACAAACTGCGCTCCGCTCCGCGCTGCCACTTCCACGGCTATGGGATTCATCCCGCCCACCGAGGCGTTGAGGGTGATGGCGCCCAGCACGTCGACATCCGGGCTCACCTTGCGGACCACTGCCGCCCGCTCCGCCGTCGGCACGTAGTGGGACTTCAGGACAAAGCCGGCCATCCCGAGGTCGCGGAACCTCACGGCGAGATCCACATCATCAATCCTCCGCTCCATCACGTCCGGGGCAATGTGGACGTGGACGTCGTATCCGCCCTTCACCAGCTCCCGGGCGCGGGCCGACGGTTCAGTAAGCTCACGGCGCATCGTTCGTTCCTTCCTGTCCGCCAACCGGAAGCCCGTTCGCTTCGATCCAGGCCAGCCAGTCCAGGGTCCCCTCGGTCATCGAAGACCTGGCGCCCACCTCCCGCGCGTAGTCCAGCGCGTCCTGCACCTCGTGCCTGCGCCGCGGGGCATGGGCAGCCGTACCGGAAAACAGCCGCTCCAGCATCGCATCGCCGTCGGGCCCCAATTCGGCTGCCATCTGTTTGCGGATCCATTCCCCGACGCCGGCGATGTCCCCTACCTGCGCGGTCTCGATCACCAGGGCAGCCAGCCCCTTCATAAAGATGCTGCGAACCAGTTTCCGGGCAGCGGCGTCGCCGGCCTCGGCTCCGATCGGCTCGATGGGGACACCACGGCGGGAAAAGAGCTCGACGGCGGCTTCCGCACCGTCTCCGCTGGCCAGCAGGGGAGTGTGGATCCCGCTGCGGGGAACGGGTGCCAGCACCGCGACGTCCGCGAACCGGATGCCGAGCACCTGCGCGGCTGCAGCCATGGCCTTTTTGGCGAGCGGAGAGGCCGTGTTGAAGTCCGCATACACGGCCGACGGCGGTGCAAGCTCCAGTGCGTCGGCGGCTACGGCTTCGGCGGCCGCGGCACCCACCAGGCTGATTACGACATCGGACCCCGCAAGGGCTTCGCGCAGGGTGCTGCGCTGGTCTATGCCTTCCGCCCGTGCGTCGGTATAGGGATCGTAGGCCAACACCCGGAACCCCGCCGCGGCGAGACCAGCCGCGTAGATCCGCCCGGCTTCGCCGAGACCCAGAACAGTAGCCGTTGTCATTGATGGTCCTTCAAAAGGTTCAGAGTGTTCCCGAATACTCCACCGGATTCCGGCCAAGTGCAACGACCCGCGCACCCGGCAGGGCCACCGTTTCCTGCAGATGCTACCTTTTTGTCAACAAGATAGTTGTGAAACCTGGAGAGTGATGGCTCGTACTTCTGCGGTATCCACGGACATCGGAGCGGTGGTTGCCGCGATCCGCTCGGCTATCCGCGCCGGTGAGCTCGCACCCAACCAGCGCCTCGTGGAGGCCGACCTCTGCGGCGACTACAACGCCAGCCGGTCCACGGTGCGCTCGGCGCTGGCCGAGCTGACGGTCGAAGGACTGGTGGAACGGATCCAGAACCGCGGAGCACGCGTCCGGGCTGTCTCCAAAGAAGAGGCCATCGAGATCGTCGAAGTGCGCTCCGCCGTCGAAGCCCTGTGCGCGGGCAAGGCCGCCGAGAGGATTACCGCGGAGGGCATCTCCGAGCTTCGCGGCCTCGCACGCCGGATGGAAGAATCCGTGGCTGCCGGGGACCTGCTCAGCTACTCGAAGGCCAACCAGGAACTGCACCAGAGGATCATCGACATCAGCGGCCAGCGCACCGCCGCGGCCACAATCGAGCGGCTGCGCGGACAGAGTGTGCGGTACCAGTTCCGGCTGGCCATGCAGCCCGGCCGCCCGGCCGTCTCGCTCCCCGAACACCTCGCCGTCGTCGACGCCATTTGCTCCCGGAACCGCCGGAGGGCGGAGGAAGCGATGGCAGCCCACCTGGCCAGCGTCGCCCGGGCCATCAAAGGCTCTGACGACTCCGCACGGATGTAGCGCCCGTAACGGCGGAAGGCCGGCAAAGCCTGCCGCCGGCGCCGGTACCGCCGTATTCTCCAAGGATGGACCCGGTTCGTGTCTGTCTCTGGATCTTTGCCGCAACCGCCCTGGCCACCTGGGTGCTATCGCTGATCACCCGCGAATACTCCTGGACCGACCGCATCTGGTCGCTGACGCCCGTGGCCTACGTGTGGGTCTTCGCCGCGGCGTCCGGCTGGGATGCGCGGCTGGTGCTGATGGCCGTGCTGGTTAGCCTGTGGGGCGCCAGGCTGACCTTCAATTTCGCGCGCAAGGGCGGGTACGCGCCGGGCGGGGAAGACTACCGCTGGGGCATCCTCCGCCGTCGTATGCGTCCCTGGCAGTTCCAGCTGTTCAACCTGGGCTTCATCAGCCTCTACCAGAACCTCATCATCTGGCTGATGACGCTGCCGGCGCTGACAGCGTACGAGAACCCGCGTCCGCTTGGTCCCTGGGACTGGATCCTGGCTGCCCTCTTTCTCGCTGCCCTGGCGGGCGAGACGACGGCAGACCGGCAGCAGTGGAACTTCCAGCAGTGGAAGAAAGCGGAGAAGGCCGCCGGAAGAAAGCCGGAAACAGGTTTCGTGCAGACCGGCCTCTTCCACTATTCCAGGCATCCCAATTTCTTCTTCGAACAGGCCCAGTGGTGGCTGTTCTACGGCTTCGCGATTGCGGCTTCCGGAACCTGGCTGCACGTCACGATCACCGGCCCGCTGCTGCTCACGCTGCTCTTTGCCGGGTCCACTGTCTTTACCGAGAGCATTTCGAGGAGCCGCTACCCTGCGTACGCGCAGTACCAGCAGAGGACGTCCCCGATTGTTCCCCTGCCGCCGCGCGGGCACGCCCGCCCGCTCGAGGCCGGCTAGAACGCATCCGGAGAAATCCGCCGGGACTTCCCGGTCCCCGGGAAAGAGGTGCTCAGAGCCGTCGACCGCAGTCCGGGCTCAATCACCTTGGCATAACAGGTGGAATGCGGCAGGCCGGTGTACGGACCGAAATTCGGAACCAGCGTGTAACCGGCATGTTCGTAGAACTTCCTGCCGTCCGACTGGGCTGATCCGGCCTCCGCGGTGATGACCCTGTAGCCCGCTGCACGGGCACGGAATTCCAGTGCGGACAGCACCGTCGTCGCGACGCCGGAGCCCCGGGCGTAGGGCAGGACATAGATCCGCTTGACCTCGGCGGTGGACTCGTCGAGCCGCCGCAGCCCGCCGCAGCCCAGCGGCTGGCCGGAGCTGCGCTCGTAGGCAATCACGAAGACCGCCGTATCCGCCTCCGTCGGGGGAGCGGGATCATGGTCGATCCCGCCGAACCGGGCATCCAGCTCAGCCTGCTGCGCCCGCCGCAGGTCGGCGCCCACCGGGTTGGACCACGGCACCTCTCGGATGCTCAGGCTCGGGGTTAGCGGGAACTGCACATGTTCCTCCTGGGGCAAGGCTGCCGGACTGGTTCACCTCAATCTACGAAGCGCCGGTTTCCTGCGTGTTTCCGCTGTGTGAGAACTGGGCTAAGCCAAAAACGGGATTCCGCGAGGCGTGCAAAAATGGAAGGGATGACTTCCCCCAAGAATTTTCCCGCTGCCCCGAGCGCCGGCGCCGTGCCGCAGGTGCGTCCCGCAACTGAAGGCTGGGAGCAGGCCAAAGAACCCGACGGCCGGCCCCTGCTGCAGTTCAAGTCGCCGCGCGTATCCCAGCCGCCGGAACACCTCGCGGACCTGACCCTGGCGGAGCGCCAGGAGAAGCTGAAGTCCCTGGGCCTGCCGGCGTTCCGCGCCAAGCAGCTCTCGGTGCACTACTTCCAGCACTACACCACCGACCCCGAGAAGATGAGCGACCTCCCCAAGGAGCGTCGCGATGAGCTGGTCAAGGAAATGTTCCCCACCCTGCTCACCGAGGTGAAGCGCCTGACCACGGACAAGGGGGACACCATCAAGTTCCTCTGGCGGCTCTTCGACGGCTCGCTCGTGGAATCCGTGCTGATGCGCTACCCGGGCCGGATCACCCTGTGCGTGTCCAGCCAGTGCGGCTGCGGCATGAACTGCCCGTTCTGCGCCACCGGCCAGGCCGGATTGACCCGCAACATGTCCGCCGCGGAAATCCTGGACCAGATTGTCCAGGCCAACCGGGTCATCGCCGAAGGCGGACTGGGCGGCAAGCGGCGCGACGGCGGCCACGACGCCGAGCGCGTCACCAACATTGTCTTCATGGGCATGGGTGAACCCCTGGCCAACTACAAGCGGGTCATGAACGCCGTCCACCGGATGGCTGCCGAAGCCCCCGAGGGTCTGGGCATGAGCGCCCGGAACATCACCGTGTCCACGGTGGGCCTGGTTCCCGCCATCAAGAAGCTGGCCGATGAGAACATCCCGGTCACCTTCGCACTGAGCCTGCACGCTCCGGATGACGAGCTGCGTGATGACCTGATTCCGGTCAACAGCCGCTGGAAGGTCGACGAAGCGCTCGACGCCGCGTACCACTACTACCGCACCACCGGCCGCCGCGTCTCGATCGAATATGCGCTGATCAAGGACATGAACGACCACCCGTGGCGTGCCGCCCTGCTGGCCAAGAAGCTGAACTCCCGCGGCCGCGGCTGGGTCCACGTGAACCCGATTCCGCTGAACCCGACCCCGGGCTCGATCTGGACGTCCCCGGAACCCGAGGTGATCCAGGAGTTCATCGACACCCTGATCGACGCCGGTGTTCCCACCACGGTCCGCGACACCCGCGGCAAGGAAATCGACGGCGCCTGCGGCCAGCTGGCTGCAGCGGACTAGCCTTCGGCTGGTACCGCGTCAGCCAACGAAGATGCAGAACGGATGCCCCGCAGGATCGGCGTAGACGTATAGGGGCTCATCGGGATCTTCCGTGCGGTCCAGGAGCAGTTTCGCCCCCAAAGCCAGGGCCCTGGCGTGCTGGTCTTCCAAGGCCTGCCGGTCGGGAACGGTGAGGTCGAGGTGCATCTGCATGGGCACCTCCGGGCTGGGCCAGGTGGTGGGTTGAAGCTGCTCAGCCTCCTGGAAAGCCAGCTTTGTGTTGCCCTGATCATCCGTGAGGACGAGCCAGTCAGAGGTGTCCGCCGTGCCCTGAGGGACAGGCTCGTCTCCCGGGCGGTACCGGAGCCCGAGGAGATGGCGGTAGAACTCCGCCAGCCCCCGCACATCGGGAGTGTCCAGAACCGGCTGGAGCAGCTGGGGAAATCCTGTCATGGGCCCACCCTAACGTTCCCCGGGCCGGCAGGACGATGACCGCTTAACAACGACGGCGGGAGGCCGGGTACTCAACCCGGCCTCCCGCCGTCGTGCGTTAAGGCTTACTTCTTCAGGTGATCCACCAGCGCGTCGGCAATGCCGGTGTAGGTGGCCGGGGTGAGCGCGAGCAGGCGTGCCTCGGCTTCGGCGGGCAGGCCGAGGCCGGAGACGAACTCCTTCATACGCTCGGCATCCACGCGGTGGCCGCGGGTCAGTTCCTTGAGCCGTTCGTAGGGGTTCTCCATGCCCGGTGCGCCGGCAATCGCTTCGGCGCGCATGACCATCTGGATAGCTTCTCCCAGGACTTCCCAGTTGGTGTCCAGGTCCGCTGCGAGGACGTCCTCGGCGACGTTCAGGCGCTCCAGGCCCTTGGCCACGTTGGAGATGGCCAGAAGGGAGTGGCCGAAGGCGACGCCGATGTTGCGCTGGGAAGAGGAATCCGTCAGGTCACGCTGCCAGCGGGAGGTCACCAGAGTGGAGGCAAGGGTGTCCAGCAGCCCGTTGGAGATCTCCAGGTTGGCCTCAGCGTTCTCGAAGCGGATCGGGTTAACCTTGTGCGGCATGGTGGAGGAGCCGGTTGCTCCGGCCACGGGGATCTGGGCGAAGTAGCCGATGGAGATGTAGCTCCAGACATCCGTGCAGAAGTTGTGCAGGATCCGGTTGAAACGGGCCATGTCGGCGTACAGCTCAGCCTGCCAGTCGTGGGATTCGATCTGGGTGGTGAGGGGGTTCCAGGTCAGGCCCAGGTGCTCCACGAAGGACTTGGCGACCTGCTGCCAGTCCGCTCCGGGAACAGAGGCGTAGTGCGCGGCGAAGGTTCCGGTGGCACCGTTGATCTTGCCCAGGAACTCGGTGCCGGCAACGCGGTCCAGCTGCCGGGTCAGGCGGTGGGCCGTCACCGCCAGTTCCTTGCCCAAAGTGGTGGGGGTGGCGGGCTGGCCGTGGGTGCGGGAGAGCATCGGCACGGCGCGGGTGTCTTCGGCCATGGCGGCAATCCGGTTCACCAGGTCGCGGGCTGCGGGCAGCCAGACGTTCTCCACGGCGCCCTTGACGCCCAGGGCGTAGGAGAGGTTGTTGATGTCCTCGGAGGTGCACCCGAAGTGCACCAGGCTGGTCAGGTCTTCGATGCCGATAGCGGCCAGGCGGCGGCCGATGAAGTACTCGACGGCCTTTACGTCATGGACGGTGACCTGCTCGATTTCGGCCAGTTCGTTGACGGAGCTGCCGTCGAAGCCGGACACGATTTCGCGCAGGGCGGCCTGCTGTCCGGCGGTGAGCGGCGAGGTGCCGGGAAGTACGGAGTTCGAGGTCAGGTGGATCAGCCACTCCACCTCAACGTGGGTCCGGTCGCGGTTCAAGGCGGCTTCGGAGAGGTAATCGACCAGCGGGGCGGTCGCGGAGCGGTAGCGCCCGTCCAGCGGGCCCAGCGCGATCGCTGGGGTCACGGAGGCAAGGGGGACGCGGGGTGCGGAAGCAGAATCGGCCATAGGGCAATTCTTCCACGTTCGGCCTGGCGGCCTGCTCTGTGACGGCGGGCCGGATGTTCCCCCACAGTGCCGTGATGACGGGCTCCCTGTCCACAGCTGGTGGTTCCGGCGGTTTGTCCAACGGCACCCGTCCTTAGTTTTGCCTCTGGGGCCAGGATGCGGCGTCTGGCTGGCGGGCGGGGCGCCGGCGGCAGGAAGAGGAAGGCAAACAGGATGGACGAACCGTGGGAAAGATGCCTTCCCGGACAGGGGGAGGAAATCCGGCGTGGTGCGCTGAAGCTGGACGGGCTGGCGGAAGAACTGCGGGACATACAGCGCAGCCTGGTCTCCGTCGACGAAAACGCCTGGCGCTCGCCGGCTGGCCGGCAGTTCGAGCAGTGCGTGCAGCAGGGTGCACGGACGCTCGCCTCGTGCCTTGAATCGCTGGCACTTTCGGTGCAGGCCCGCCGGGAAGTGGCTGCCGCAGCCGAGGAGGAGGCGTGGGCATGGAATTAGGCATGCAGGGCAGCGCCCCGGCCACGGAATACCGGGTGCGGGGCGGTGCCGGGTCGGTCATGGTGGAATTCGAGTCCCTCGAATCCCGGGCAGCGGTCCTCCGGGGCGCAGTGGAACGGATGGAGGGGATCTCGCGGGAGCTCCGGCGTAGCCAGTATGCGGAGGACGGATATATCCGGAACAGCGCCACTCCGGCCGCTGCTGCTGCCATGGAGAAACTCTCCGAGGCAGCCGCACAGCTGGAGCGGTGCCGGCTCATGGTCGACGAGGCCGCACAGGATCTGATGACCGCGGTTGCGCGCTACCGCGAGGTTGAGGGCCAGATGGAGCGGACGGACCGGCTTCCGTTGGTCACCGCTCTCAGCCTGCTCGCCCTGGGGCGGGGAGCCGCAGGGTTCCCTGAACGCGCCGTCGCCGAAACCTTGCCTTTGCGGGTCTTCGACGAGGGTGTCCTCAAAGTGCTGGCGGGAGCGGTTTCTCCCGGACGGAGGGGGCTGCGCAGGATCGAGGTCGAAAAATCCGGCCGGTCCGGTGAGCAGGTGTACGTGGAAGCAACCGCTGCCGGATTGCTTGAGCGGAGTGCCGTCCTGCTGGAGGAGAATGATCCCGGCGTGATCGAGGTGCTGCGGCTGGAAGGTCCGGAGGGCCCGGTCTTCGTGGTGACGCTCCCGGGAACCCAGGCAGGCGGGCTCACCGCCGGAGAAAACCCCTTCGACACTTACGGCGTTGTTGAAAGCCGCGCCCATCAGAGCCGGTATCTTGCGGCAGCCGTCGCGGAGGCACTGCGCCAGGCGGAACTGGAGGCCGGGGACGCCGTGATCCTGGTCGGCTACAGCCAGGGCGGAATCCATGCCGCCAATGCCGTCGGACCGATCCAGGACACCACGGGCGCGGAGGTTCGGTACCTTCTCACAGCCGCCGCTCCGGCTGGTGACGCCGAGATCCCCGCCGGGACCCAGGCGCTGCACCTGGAGCATGTGCTGGATTGGGTTCCGGGAGCTGACGGTACCTCCAACCCGGACCGCCCCAATCGTGTCACCATGACCCTGGGCGGCCCCGTTCCGGGAGTGGCCGTCGAGGATCAGGGGCTTGGGCCGGCACACAAGCTGCCGGTCTACACCGCGGGCGCGGCAGCCGCCGATGCCAGCACGGATCCGTCCCTGCGGGAGTCCTTGGACGGGTTGGCGGCAGTGATGGGAGCAGGCGGCACGGCAACGCGGCAGTTGTACCGGCTCAGCCGGGCGGCGCCTCCCTTTGCGGCGGTTGTGCCGAAGGGAGCGCCGCAGCAAGCGCACAAGCCGGCGCAGCAGCAGGCACCGCCGGGGGCGGATGGCAAAGCTGCAGGAAGGAAAGGCTAGCGGCGTGATCCGGTGAGGGAACCCGCCACCATGGACACGATGCTGATGATGATCGAGGCGAGTATTGCGGTCCAGAAGAAGGAATCGACCGCGAAATGCACCGGCGTGAAACTGGTGAGCCAGGAGGTGAGCATCAGCATGCCGGCATTGATGATGATGGAGAAGAGTCCCAGGGTCAGGATCGTCAGCGGCAAGGCCAGCAGACGGACGATGGGGCGGACCAGGGCATTCACCACGCCGAAGACCAGGCCGATGAACAGGTACGCCAGCACTACGTCCAGCGTCTCGTTTCCGGTCATGGTTCCTGATTCACTGACGGTGATTCCGGGCAGGATCCAGCCGGCTACCCAGAGGGCCAGGCCATTAACGAGGATTTGCAGCAGCAGGCGCATGCTCCCATGCTGGCACAGCCGGTGTTCTGTTCCCAAGACCGTGGAGCGGCCGGCTGTGGAGCACGTCACAATGGCACCACCATTTGAGCATTAGTCTTAAGCCATGACCACTACCGAGAATGACATCAACGCTGCGTCCGTTCCGGCGCCCGGTATCCGCCCGCGCCCCGTCGTAGACCGGTTGCCGCGCTACGCCGCCGGGAAGCCGCCCGTGGTGATTGAAGGGCTCGAGAGCTACAAGCTCTCCTCCAACGAGAATCCCTTCCCGCCGCTGCCGTCGGTGCTTGAGGCCATCAGTGCCCACCCGAACGTCAACCGCTATCCGGACCCGCTGGCCACTGCGCTCCGCACCGAGCTTGCGTCCTTCCTTGATGTTCCCGCCGAAGACATCGTTACCGGCGCCGGCAGCCTTGGTGCCCTGAACCAGCTGCTGGCCACTTTCACGGGCCAGAACGAGGACGGTGTCCAGGATGAAGTGGTCTATCCCTGGCGCTCCTTCGAGGCCTATCCCATTTCCGTCGGTCTCTCCGGAGCACGGGATGTCCAGGTTCCGCTGCGCAGCGACGGGCACCATGACCTTGACGCCATGGCGGCAGCGGTGACCGACCGGACCAAGATGGTTCTCCTGTGCACCCCGAACAATCCCACCGGGCCGGTGCTGACCCGGGATGAAGTGGAAGGTTTCCTGGCGAAGGTCCCCGAGGACGTCATCGTCGTGATCGACGAGGCATACGAGGACTTCGTCCGCGACCCGGAGGCGGTCAACGGTGTCGATGTGTACCGCCGGCACCAGAACGTCGTGGTCCTGCGCACCTTCTCCAAGGGTGCCGGACTGGCAGGGCTGCGGGTGGGTTATTCCATCTCGCATCCCCACCTGACCCAGTACCTGCGGGTGGCAGCCGTGCCTTTTGCCGTGTCGCAAATTGCCGAACAGGCCGCCGTCGCTTCCCTGCGCCACCACAGCGAACTTGTGGAAAGAATACAAGCGCTCGTCGCGGAACGGACCCGTGTTGTGGACGGGCTGAAGGCGTTGGGATGGGACATTCCGCAGGCTGAAGGGAACTTCGTCTGGCTGGCCCTCGGCGAGAATACTCCCGAGTTTGCAGTGCTGGCGGAGCAGCAGGCACTGTCCGTCCGGGCTTTCGGAACCGAAGGCGTCCGGGTAACGATCGGCGAGGCGGAAGCCAACTCCCGTTTCCTCGCTTTATGTGCAACCTATACAAAAGGCCCCCGGGTTTCCTAGCGTGTCTTAAGTGCTTGTTGGGGCACTGCCCTCGTTAGGCTGTGGGAAGTAACTTCCACGTATATGTCATGACAGGTATGTATTCCTGGTGTGGCATATTTCTAGCGGGGGCAGGGCAACGGCCCGCCCGGCGAGGAGAAGTATGGCCCTGGAGCACCTGCCCGCCAGCGAATTCGATTCGGCGGAGCTGGACGAAACCCTCATGCGTGCTGCCGGCAGCGCGCCCGAGGGAATGGTCCAGCTCCTCACGCCGGACGGCGAACGGGTTGGCCACCAGCTGTATGAGCAGTACGCCCTGGACGTCGACGCCGAAGTGCTCCGGTCCTTCTACCGGGACATGTTCCTCATCCGGCGCTTCGATATCGAGGCAACCGCCCTCCAGCGGCAGGGCGAACTGGTCATGTGGGTTCCCCTGACCGGGCAGGAAGGGGCGCAGATCGGTTCCGGCCGTGCCCTCGCCGCCCAGGACTACGTCTTCCCCACGTACCGCGAGCACGGCGTTGCCCTGACCCGCGGGCTTGAACTCTCCCACCTCCTGCGCCGCTTCCGCGGCATCTCCCACGGCGGCTGGGACCCCAGGGAATCCAACTTCCACCTGTACACACTGGTCCTCGCCGCACAGGTGCCGCACGCAGTGGGCTACGCCATGGGCATGGCCAGGGACCAGGCAGCAGATCCGTCGGTCCCCGCGGGCGCCACAGTTGCCTACTTCGGCGACGGCGCCAGCTCGGAAGGCGACGTCCACGAAGCCATGGTCTTCGCCGCCTCCTATGACGCTCCGGTGGTCTTCTTCTGCCAGAACAACCACTGGGCCATCTCCGTTCCGACGGAAGTCCAGTCACGGATTCCGCTGGCAAACCGCGCCCAGGGTTACGGGTTCCCGGGTATCCGGGTGGACGGCAACGACGTCCTGGCCGTGCATGCCGTGACCCGGTGGGCCCTTGAACACGCCCGCTCCGGCAAGGGCCCCGTGCTGATCGAAGCGTTCACCTACCGGATGAGCGCCCACACAACTGCGGACGACCCCACCAAGTACCGTTTGTCTGCGGATGAGCAGGCGTGGACCACGCGTGATCCGCTGCTCCGGCTGGAAAAGTACCTCCGTTCCAGCGGCGGCGGCGACGATGCTTTCTTCGCTGCGCTGGCTGCAGAGGGCGACGAGCTTGCGGCAAAGCTTCGTGCCGATGTCCAGGCGATGGAACCCCCGGTGTTCGAGGATTCCTTTACTGACGTCTACGCGGACCCCCACCCCTTGATCCGCGAGGAGCTGGCGTTCCACCAGGCCTACGAAGACGGATTTGCCGACGATGACGAGGAAGACGCGGAGGAAGCCGGCGAATGAGCACCATGACCATGGCGAAGGCCATCAATGCAGGGCTGCGCGCCGGCCTGGCTGACAACCCGAAGGCACTGCTTATGGGGGAGGACATTGGTTCCCTGGGCGGGGTTTACCGGATCACTGAAGGACTCAAGGCGGAGTTTGGTGCCGACCGCGTGGTCGACACGCCCCTCGCCGAATCCGGAATTATCGGCACGGCGATCGGCCTGGCGCTGCGGGGTTACCGGCCCGTCTGCGAGATCCAGTTCGACGGCTTCGTCTTCCCTGGCTTCAACCAGATCACCACGCAGCTGGCCAAGATGCGCTCCCGCAGTGAAGGGGCGCTGAGCGCTCCCGTGGTCATCCGCATTCCCTACGGCGGCGGCATCGGATCGATCGAGCACCATTCGGAATCTCCGGAGGCGCTTTTCGCGCACACCGCCGGAATCCGGATCCTCACGCCGTCCAATCCGCAGGACGGCTACTGGATGATCCAGCAGGCCATGTCCGGCCAGGATCCGGTCATCGTTTTCGAGCCCAAGCGCCGCTACTGGCTCAAGGGTGAAGTGGACACCGCAGCCCCGGCAGGTGACCCCTTCTCGGCGCACGTGGTGCGCCAGGGCACCGACGCCACCATCGTCGCCTATGGGCCGCTGGTGCCTGTTGCCTTGGCAGCCGCAGAGGCGGCGGCGGAGGACGGGCGCAGCATCGAGGTGATCGACCTGCGGTCCATCTCGCCCATCGACTTTGACACCGTCACGGATTCTGTCCGCCGCACCGGACGCCTGATCGTCACCCATGAAGCCCCCACCTTCGGCGGGATCGGCGGAGAGATCGCGGCCCGCGTCAGTGAACGGGCCTTCCTGCACCTGGAGGCACCGGTGATCCGGGTGGGAGGCTTCCACATGCCCTATCCGGTGGCTGCCGTGGAGGAACACTACCTTCCGGATATCGACCGGCTCCTGGACGCCGTTGACACCGTGTTCTCCTACTGACCGCGTCCCTGACAGATTCCCGCCCGCCGGTCCGCCGGCCATCGCCAGATCGAGAACTTCCATGACAGAGAAAACATTCAAACTGCCCGACGTCGGTGAAGGACTCACTGAGGCCGAAATCGTCCAGTGGAGGGTCAAGGAGGGCGATACCGTCGCCGTGAACGACGTGATTGTCGAGATCGAGACGGCCAAATCCCTCGTCGAGCTTCCCTCACCGTTCGCCGGGACGGTCAGCAGCATCCTGGTTGAGGAGGGCCGGACCGTCGAGGTTGGAACGCCCATCTTCCAGGTTGCGGTGGACGCCGAGGGCAAGGCGCCGGCGAAAAAGGCTGCCAAGACCACCAAGCGAAACCAGGGCACGGCGCAGGCCGCCGAGCCGGACGGTCCGCCGGCGTCGTCCCTGACCGGGACCGGCCCGAAGGCCGACGCCGTCAAGCGCCGTCCGCGGCGCAGCGGGCTGCGTGCCTCCGCCGGACAGCCGCCTGCCCCGAGCGCGCCCCCGGCCCCCAGCGCACCCGTGGCCCCCAGCGCGCCCGTGGCCCCCAGCGCGCCCGTTGCTTCCGCTGCGCCTGCCCGGCCGGAACCTGCGCCCGTGCCTCCGCGGCAGGATCCCCGCAGCCAGGCTGTTGCCGCGGCGGGTGCAGCCGTTCAGGACCGGTTCAACCAGCTGCTCCAGCGGGTCTTGGCCAAGCCGCCCGTCAGGAAGGCGGCCAAGGATCTTGGCATCAACCTCGCAGACGTGCCGGCGACCGGTGCCGGCGGCGAGGTGACCAAGCAGGACCTCATCAGCTACCAGGCCCAGCGTGAGTCCGAAGTGGACTCCGCGGACACCTTCTGGACTCCGGCTGCGGGTCCCGAAGACACCCGGATTGAACGGATCCCCGTGAAGGGTGTCCGGAAAGCCACGGCCAAAGCCATGGTGGACAGTGCGTTCAGCGCGCCGCACGTCAGCATTTTCGTGGACGTAGACGCTTCCCGGACCATGGAGTTCGTCAAGCGGCTCAAGGCCTCCCGCGACTTTGAGGGCATCAAGGTCTCCCCGCTGCTGATCCTGGCCAAGGCGGTCATCTGGGCAGCCGCCCGCAACCCTTCGGTCAACGCCACCTGGGCGGGCGACGAAATCCACGTCAAGCACTTCATGAACCTGGGCATTGCTGCGGCGACACCCCGGGGGCTGATGGTTCCCAATATCAAGGACGCACAGGACCTCTCGCTGAAGGAGCTCGCGCTTGCGCTGAACAACCTGGCGGGTACGGCCCGGGCAGGGAAGACACCGCCGGCCGACATGCGCGGCGGAACGCTGACGATCACCAACATCGGCGCCCTGGGCATCGACACGGGAACGCCGATCATCAACCCGGGCGAAGTCGCGATCGTGGCGTTCGGAACGATCAAGCAAAAGCCGTGGGTGCTCGACGGCGAGGTCATTCCGCGGTGGATCACCACCCTCGGCGGGTCATTCGACCACCGGGTGGTCGACGGCGACCTTTCGGCCCGTTTCATGGCCGATGTTGCTGCCATCCTGGAAGAACCCGCACTGCTTCTGGACTAGTCTCGAAGGAGGACAACGATCGGAGAAGCATGGCAATGAATCCCGGACCGGGCAACGGCGGCGGCCCGCAGATTGACTGGAAGCGTACGGCCTGGATCCTGGCTGGCGCGTTCATCGTGTCCAGCCTGCTCATCATCCTGTTTCCGAACCTCGGCATGCTGTGGCGGCTGGCGATCATGGCCCTGCTGTTCGTGATCGTCGTCCCCTTCTTCGACCGGCGGCGCCGCAAGTAGCAGGGGACTGGCCGTCCCGCGGCCAGGACGTGCGCTCAGCCGTCCCCGACTGCACGGCGGATCACGGGTGCCAGGCGGCGGACGCCCTCCCGGATGTCGTCAGGGGAGACTGCGCTGAACGCCAGGCGCAGCCGGGAACTCGGTTCGTCTCCGGGAGTGAATGCGGCTCCGGGAATGAACACAGTCCCCGCCTCGATGGCCTCCGTGAGGAGCGGGTACGTGTCGATTCCCTCCGGCAGGGACACCCACACAAAAAAACCGCCGTCCGGCACGGTCCAGGTGACGCCGTCGGGCATCTGGTCTTCCAGGGCGGAGAGCATGGCGGCGCAGCGGTCGGCATAGAGTCTCCGTGAGTCGCGGATGCGGCCCATCCAGTCGAAGTCGCGCAGGTAGGCCGCGGTGATCATCTGGGTCAGCGGCGAAGGGCAGAGAAGCACGGCCTCGCAGGCGAGATAGAAGCGGCGGAACAAGTGCTTCGGTACGAGGGCCCAGCCCAGCCGCAGGCCCGGCGCGAAGATCTTGGAAAAGGAACCCAGGTACAGCACGTCCTCCGGGTGCGCAGCCCGCAGCGGCGTCAGCGGCTCGCCGTCGAACCGGAGCAGGCCGTACGGATTATCTTCCAGCACCAGGATGTTGTTCTCGCGGCAGATGCGGACCACCTCATCCCGCCGGTCTGCTGAGAGGGTGACCCCGCTGGGATTGTTGAAACTGGGAATCGTGTACAGCATCTTGACCCGTTTGCCCGCAGCCTTCAGGGACTGGATCCGTTCTTCGAGGGCTTCGGGAATGAGCCCGTAGGCGTCCATCGGTACGGGCTGCATGTCTACTTCGTAAGCCTCGAACGCGTTGAGGGCGCCCACATAGGTCGGGTCCTCGCACAGAACCACGTCGCCGGGGTTGCAGAACACTTTCGCGGCAACATCCTGCCCGGACTGTGAACCGGTGGTGATGACCACGTCCTCGGGATCGGCGCCGGTGATTCCTTCGGCTGCCATGACCTCGCAGGCCAGTTCGCGCAGTTCCTGGAGGCCCTGGCCCGGTCCGTACTGCAGGGCGGCCAGCCCTTGGGTACGGATGATGGCGGCCGCGGCGTCGGCCAGTCCATCGAGGGGAAGGGACTGGAGGTACGGGCTGCCGCCGGCGAGCGAAATGAGCCCCGGCCGGATGGAGATGTCAAACACGTCCCGCACCGCCGACTGTTTGATGTGGAAGGCCCGGTCTGAAAGCAGCTCGTGGTGCCGGTGGGCCGAGCCCGTTGCGCGGTCCAGGGCAACCTGTGCTTCCGGTGTCAGCACCGACCCCGTGGTTTCCTCAAAAGTCATGCCACATCATGGCATCCGAGTTGACCGCCAAGCAACACAGGTTTCCTAGATCCAGCCTGCCTTGTGGGCCTTGATCCCCGCCTGGAACCTGCTTTCCGCCTTCAGCTCCTCGAGCATCCACGCGATGTGGCGGCGGCAGGTGCGCACGCTGATGCCGACGCGGCGGGCAATGACCTCATCCGAGTGCCCTGCCGCCAGTCCGGCCAGGACGGAACGCTGGGTGCTGCTCAGCACCGCTTTCCGGGGTTCCTCATCGAGGAAGGGATCTGCAAGGCTCCAGGCGAATTCAAAGAGCATGGAAAACAGGGCGATGAGGTTCGGATCGCGGATGACCAGCCCGGCACGGTCATAGCTGTGCAGCTGCCGGGCCACCACTGCTACTTTGTCATCGAAGATGAGTGTGCGCAGCGGAACGTAGGGGAGGGTTCGGAACTCCCCGCCGGCGTGGCTGATCATTTCCACAGCCTTGCGCGTTGGGACATGGTCCCTGGTGCTGGCATGGTACAGGGTCTGGCGCTTGACCCCGCCCCGGAGCAGGTCCAGGTCCTTCTGGACGCTCTCTTCCTGGAAATCGGCGTTTGAGCCTTGTCCCGGACGTGCAATCAGCACCCGTTCGGACGCCGAGCGGCCATACTCAATCAGTACCCGCTGGACCTGCTCCGGGTCCTCCAGGACCTCGACGGAAGCATCCGCTTCGACTTGGCGGCGTGCCTCAGCGAAGGTAGGCACCAGACTGGCGAGTTCCCGGCGTTTGGCGCCAATGCGGGTGCGCAGTTCCAGCATGGCCCGTTCGTCGGGGTCCACGAGTTCGGCCAGGGCGACATCCGGCGAGACTGCGGTGTAGATCGGAGTCTCCGATCCCTCGATAAACAGCAGGCAGCGGGAGCGAAGCTCGTCAACGGCACGGTCTATCGCACGCGTTGTGTATCCGAGCGCATCCGATGCCTCCGCCGGCGTCCAGCCCGGGTGGGAGACAGCATAGCGGTAGACCTCAACCGACACCTGATCGAGCAAATCTTCCTCCTGGACCGCGGTTCGCCCCGCTGGTAACTGGTACCTTATCCGTCTGCCGGCCGGGATGGCTGGCCCCCGTGGAAATCGTTCCGTGTCGAAATTGGAACCCGGAGAAACTGACATGGCAGGTTAATGCCATTGTCCACCGAAACCAGCTTTTTCGGCACCCAAAGAACACAAAACCGCAGTTCAGAGTCATTTCCGGGGGTGTTTTGGAGTGTCATCGGGGACCGTGCGGGCATCATCCGGACATGACAGGAAGCTGAAATTGGTAACTGTGGACAGCCCTCCGCGGGGCGGGGGAAGCTTTCGGAGTCAAACACGACCGGCTGTGCAACCAGCCGAACAATAAGAGGGGATACGACATGAAGAAGACCACGGCATCGGTTTCCACCAAGAGCTGGGAGTGGTTCTAGTACTCACCCCTCGTATTGGGGGGAAGGACCAACCAGTAGCAACTATCTAGACCCGCCCCAGTGGGGTAACCAGCTTTGAACCCGGAGGAAGAAAGCCATGAGCCAGCTAACAGCAGTTCGAAACGCCTCGCGAACTAATGCAAGCACTCATTGGTGGACACTTTCCATCTATACCGGCGGCTTCGATGTAGCGGACGGCATCATTGGAGAACTGGTTACCCCGCTGGCGGCGCAGGCGCAGGTTTGGGGCGCCCAGCGGTGGTTCTACACCCGCTGCTCCGAACCCTCCAACGCCCATGTGCAAATGAAGATCCTGGCGCCGCAGGAGACGCTGGACCGACTGCACTCACTGCTTGGTGCGTTGCAGGAACAGGCAAGCGGAGTCATTGGGCACCTCACCGTTACGCATGCGTTCGGGGAGCCGGCTTCGGATCGCCTCGGCCCCGGGGGAGCTGAACAGCAGGACCCGAGGGTTGAGGCCGCCCTGGCCAAGTATGGCGGTGTTGAGGGCCTTGCCCTCGCCGAAGAAGTTTTCGAACTCTCATCGGATCTCGGCACCTGGGCTACTGCCCGCTTCCCGAAGGTTCAGAACAGGTGGGCACTGGGCTCGCTGCTCCTGTTCGATTCGGCGCGCAGCATGATGAAGGGTCCCCGTGCCTCCAGCTGGCCCGACCGGCGGCGGCTTTCCTGGGACTACTACTGGGACAGCCACCTGCGCAGCTGCACCGCGGGGTTTGGCCCCCGTGCCGCAAGCGTCAGGCAGGCCATGACGGTCCAGGTCAGCGCCAAAGTCATGCCCACGCACCGGCTGATGGCGGCAACAGCCGCAGAGTCCGCGGTGGAGAACTGGCGCCGTCGATGGTTCCGCACCATGGATACCTACCTATACCGGGCAGATAAGGCCAGGGTCAGCCGCAGTGCCCAGCACTTGACGGTTTATCAGGCGCACATGCTCCTGAACCGCCTTGGTTTATCCCTGCGGGAAGAGGCAGCTATGGGCCTCTACGCCAGGACGTGGAGCACTGAGCGCGAAGCCATGCTCCTGGATAAGCACTAAGGCCTTCCGGATGGACCGGGGGGAGCCCTTGAAGGATCAGGAGGTCGTCATGGGAGCGCGGCACGAAGTCGTTCTGGTGGGGGACGGCAAAGACTTGGGAACGGTTCTTGGCTGCAGCGAAGACACCGTCGAGGACATGCGGGACATGGGGTACGTTGAGTCCCGCGGGGAACTCTGGAGCGTCGGCCCGGCCCGTGATTACCTTCGGGATCAGGCATGGGCGGACGGTTTGTGGGACTAAAGCGGTCCCAGCAGCAGATTTCGGGACGAGTGGCGCAGGGGCCGCTCGAGCTCGGCTAAGGATGTCCATCCGGCGCGGTGCCCATTGCGGCTCGGCTGGATGGCAGGGGCTAGCGCCCCGTAAGGACGGATTTGCCTGTGCCCCCCCCTACAGGCAGATCCGTCCTTTTATTTTGCCCCGGCCAGCCGACACGGGCGGGCCCGCGTGCAATGTGTTAAGTACCCTTACTAATTTTCGATAAGGTGGTGGCGGGGCGGCGCCTCAAGCGCGGCCAGCATGTTCGACGAGATGGAGGCCTTATGCCTGATCAGAGCACACCCGCCAACGAAGTTCCCATCCCCGGGGTACCAGCACCCCAGGCACCATCGCTAACGGAGCCCACAGAGCCCCACGATCCGCTGCCGCCAAAGCCGGATCAGGATGCCCCGGAAACGGTTTCACCCACTGGTGTTCCCAGCGGTGCGCCCAAGACATCAAACGCGCAGTCCGGACGGTACCTGACTACCGCACAGGGAGCCCGGCTGCAGAACACCGACCATTCGCTCAAGGCCGGCCCCCGCGGCCCGGTGCTGCTGCAGGACCATCACCTGCGGGAGAAAATCACCCACTTCGACCATGAGCGGATTCCGGAGCGCGTGGTGCATGCCAGGGGTGCGGCAGCCCACGGCGTTTTTGTTGCGAACGGCGCCGCCGAAGGCATTACCCGCGCAGGGTTCCTCGCCAAGGACGCCCAGACACCCGTGTTTGTTCGGTTCTCCACGGTGCTCGGTTCCCGTGGATCCGCCGACACCGTGCGTGATACCCGCGGCTTTGCCACGAAGTTCTACACGGACGAGGGGACCTTCGACCTGGTGGGCAACAACATCCCGGTGTTCTTCATCCAAGACGCCATCAAGTTCCCGGATGTCATCCACGCCGGCAAGCCCCACCCGGACCGGGAAATCCCCCAGGCACAGAGCGCCCATGACACCTTCTGGGACTTCGTGTCACTGCACACCGAGGCCCAGCACCACACGATGTGGAACATGTCCGACCGCGGCATTCCCCGCTCCTACCGGACCATGGAAGGATTTGGCGTCCACACGTTCCGCGTTGTGAACGCCAAGGGTGAGACGTCCCTGGTCAAGTTCCACTGGAAGCCCCGGCTGGGCGTGCACTCCCTCGTATGGGAGGAAGCACAGATCATCAACGGCATGGATCCCGATTACCACCGCCGCGACCTCGCCGATGCCATCGAAGCCGGCGCCTACCCCGAGTGGGACCTGGGCGTGCAGGTCTTCCCCGATACCGAGGAAGAGATGTTCGCGGGCATCGACCTGCTGGATCCGACCAAGATCGTTCCCGAAGAACTGGCACCCGTCCAGATCATCGGCACGATGACACTGAACCGGAACACCACGAATTACTTCGCCGAAACCGAGCAGGTCGCGTTCCATCCGGGCCATCTGGTTCCGGGGATCGACGTCACCAACGACCCGCTGCTGCAGGGCCGGCTGTTCTCCTACATCGATACGCAGCTGACCCGGCTCGGCGGACCGAACTTCCACCAGATCCCGATCAACCGTCCGCACGCGCCGGTCAACGACATGCTGCGGGACGGCTTCCACCAGGATGCCGTGCACAGCGGCGTGGCTCCGTACCAGCCCAACTCGCTCGACGGCGGATGTCCCTTCCTGGCGGGCGCTGACATGGGTGCCTTCATCGACGTTCCCGTGCCGGTGGCTGAGTCCCGCAAGGTCCGGCAAAACCCGGCAACATTTGATGACCACTACAGCCAGCCGCGGCAGTTCTTCCGCTCCCTCACTCCGGTGGAGCAGGACCACGTGATCCAGGCCTACACGTTCGAACTCGGCAAGTGCTACGAGGAGAACATCAAGGTACGCCAGCTCCAGGCGCTCGCAAACATTGATGAGCGCCTTTGCACGGAAGTCGCGGCAGGCCTGGGCCTTCCCGCACCGGCACCAACCGTGCAGCCGGAAGACACGGACCCGAGCCCTGCACTGCGCCAAGTGGGCCGGACCTGGCCCGTGGACGGCCGCATCATTGGGATCCTCGCAGACGACAGCACCGACCTGGCGGACCTGGAACGCCTCCGGACCGCGGTCGACGCAGCCAACATGGTCCCGCTGGTCATCGCACCCAAGGGCGGCATGCTCGGCGGCCAGGTGCCGGTCCAGCGGACCTACCTCACCGCCCGGTCCACGGAGTTCGACGCCGTGATCGTCGCCGGTGCAGGTGAGCATGGGCCCGATGCCTTGGACAGCCTCGATGCCAAGGCCGGGAATCCGGCCGGACATCCGGCTATCGACCCGCGCGTCGCCATACTCCTCACGGAGGCGTACCGGCATTCCAAGGCCCTGGCGGCCTGGGGCAGCGGCACAGCTGTGCTGGCCGCGTCCGGGATCCCGGAGGAAGCCCCGGGCGTGCTGATGGAAGATGTGGACTCGCTGGTCCCCCGATTGACTGAGCTCCTCGCCCAGCACCGGGTCTGGGAGCGTTTCCCAGTCGCGCAATCGGCATAGCGGCACAGACAGAAACAGCAGGTCCGGAAGGTCTTCCGGACCTGCTGTTTCGTTAAGTACCTAAGCCAGGTCCGGAAGACTGGTGTCCATGGATTGGATCAGCAGGAGCAGCGCCCTGCGGAGTTCGGACTCATCTGTCCGCTCGGAACAGGCTTCATGCAGCTTCTCCAGCACGTGTGTTCCCGAGGAAGTGCGGGCCCACCGTTTCCTCGGAGCGGTGCGGACATAGCCCGCGCCGAGCAGGGACGCGAGGGCAAAAGCAGTCTCCGGGACTCCCATCTCGGCCTGCCAGGCGATTCCCGGGAGAAGCGACTCCTCCTCCGGCATGGCGTTCAAGACCAGCAGGGTCTTCTCCGTCAGCGCGAGGTCATCAAGGAGGCGGCGGTCGGCCAGCTCTCTGAGGTGTGCTGCCGCTGACAGCAGCCAGGCGAGTTCTCCGGCGGGGGCGGGCGAGTCAGTGCCCAACACGCCACCCTGGGGGAGACCAGCCGGCGGGAACTTCGTGCCCCGCAAAGGTTTCACACGCTGAACAGGTGTAGCTCACCATTCCCGGAGCGTCATCGGAGGGAGCAGTGTAGAACTCGTAGATCAGATAGTCGTCAACACCGCAGTGGTGGCAGGACGGCAAATGCGCCGGTAGGCCCATTGATTACTCCATCAGGGTACGAAGGAAGCCATGGCCGCGTCTTGACCGTCTCCAGTTATCGTAGTATCTAAGCTCAGACACGACAATCAGGGGGACCGAGTGCCTGCATCAGGGCAGGAAACGGATGTGGACGACCTCAGGTCTGCCACCGCTACGGCAGCGCAGCTGCAGGACCTTTTGGTACATCACGAAGACGTCTTGGAGTTCCTGCAGCAGCTGGCCCGGCTCAGCGCATCGTCGCTCTCTTCCCGGGGCCAGGTCTTCTGCGGAATTACGCTCCAGCGTTCCAGGGAACACAGCTACACCGTCGCAAGCAGCGACAGCACCGCCCTGGAAATGGATGAAATGCAGTACGCGTTCGATGACGGTCCGTGCCTGCATGCCCTCCGCGTCCATGAGGCCGTGTACGTTCCCGACACTTCGGCTGACGACAGATGGCCGCAGTACCTGCAGCATGTCGTTGCGCAGGGAGTGCGGTCAATGTACGCGGTGCCGCTGAGCCTGGAAGGCCACGCCCGCGCCGCGCTGAACCTGTACTCGCGCTCAGCCGGCACCTTTGACGAGGATTTCCAGCGGACCGCCCGCACCTACGGCGCGGAGGCTTCCCTGGCCCTGCGCCTCGCCGTCCGGATGTCGCAGCGGGCCTCCACGGTCGAAGACCTGCAGGCGGTCCTGCAGTCCCGCACCGACATAGACCTTGCCATCGGAATCATCATGGGCCAGAACCGCTGCTCCCAGCGTGAAGCTTTCGAAACGCTGAAACGGGCGTCCAACAGCCGTAACCTCAAAATCAAGGTGCTCGCCGGCGAGATTGTGGCCCGGCTGAACGGCGCTCCTTCCGTAACGCACTTCCAGAACTCGTGAGTGCTCCGCCGATCCGCACCGTCCTCTTCGGCTACGGCCTGGGCGGCCGGGTTTTCCATGCTCCCCTGATCGCCCGGGACCCGCGGTATTCGCTGGACGTCATTGTCACGGCCGATCCCGTGCGCGCCGCAACTGCAGCGGCTGCGTACCCAGCCGCCGTCGTTGTTCCCACTGCGGAGGCCGCGCTTCAGCGTGCCGGGAGCCTCGACCTCGCTGTCGTCAGCACCCCGCCGGCCACCCATGGGCCGATCGCCCTCAAGGCCCTGGAATCCGGGCTGGCCGCGGTGGTGGACAAGCCCTTTGCCCACTCGGCCCAGGCTGCGGCGGACCTCATTGCCGCAGCAAAGTCCCGCGGACTGGTTCTCTCGGTGTTCCAGAACAGGCGCTGGGACGGTGACTTCCTCACCCTGCGCAGGCTCGTGGAACAGGGAGCGTTTGGAACCGTGAGCCGCTTCGAGTCACGGATGGAGTCTTACAAACCCGTGGTCGCCAAGGAGTGGAAACGCAAAGCAGGCGCGGACGACGGCGGCGGCATCCTCTTCGATCTGGGCCCCCACCTGATCGACCAGGCGCTCGCCCTTTTCGGCCCGGCCGAGCCGGTGCACGCCGAAGTCCGCGCCCGGCGCGTGGCGCAGGGACCGGACGACGACGTGTTCGTTGCCCTCCGGCACGACTCGGGCGTCATGTCGCACCTGTGGATGAATTCGCTGGCGCCGCAGCCGGGGGAGCGGTTCCGCGTAGTTGGCTCTGAAGCGTCCTGGGTAAAGAGCGGAATGGACCCGCAGGAAGGACAGCTGGACGCCGGACTCCTGCCCGGCGATCCCGGGTACGGGGCGGAGGACCCGGCACTGTGGGGCCTGCTGGGCACCGGCGCGGATGCTGCTGCGGTTCCCACCGAAGCCGGGCGGTACCAGGACTACTATTCCGGCCTGGCAGGGGCCCTGCTGCACGGAAGCGCGGTACCGGTTGACCCTGCTGACTCCCTGCGCGGGCTGGAAATCATCCAGCGGATCCACGCCGGGCTGTAGCCCCGCGGACGGCTCCCGCCCCTCTGTCGCAGAGCGACACAAATCACGTTGTGGGCCTCGTCTCCTTTATTATTTGAGGAATGCACCTCAAAGACCGGATCGAAGATTCCACCCTGAGCCGGCGGCAAGTCGGAATCATTGCAATTTGTACAGCCCTCTACATGATCGACGGATTCGATGTCCTGGTCATGGCCTTCAGCGCAGCGGATGTGTCCCGGGAGTGGGACCTTAACGGCGCGGAACTTGGTTTCCTCCTCAGCGCGGCCCTTGTGGGCATGGCGGTTGGCTCCATTTTCGTGTCCACCATCGCAGACGTGATCGGCCGGCAAAAGACACTGCTGATCGGAGTCTGCGTCGTCGCGGCCGGAATGCTGGCCTCGGTCTTTGCCCCGTCCTACGCAGTCCTGCTGATTCTGCGCCTGATAACCGGCGTGGCCATCGGTACCCTGCAGGCGACCATCAACGTTTTCGCCTCCGAGTTCTCCAATGCCAAGCGCCGCTCGACGGCCCTGGCGATCGTCAGCATCGGCCAGCCCGTCGGCGGAGTTCTGGGCGGACTCGTCACCGGGGTATTGATTGCCTCCTTCGGCTGGCGCTCCGCATTCCTTTTCGGAGCCGTAGCCACGGTCCTGATGATCCCGCTTGTCATGAAGGTCCTGCCTGAATCGATCGACTACCTCTCTGTCCGCCGGCCGGAGAACGCCCTGGAACGCATCAACAAGACCCTCCGTTCCATCGGCCAGGAACCTGTCACCGAACTCCCTGATCCGGCGTCGCGCACGGAGAAGAAGTCCCGCTTTGCGGACGTCCTGACAGGCAGCAACGCCCGCCGGACCATCCTGCTTTCGCTCGCGTACTTCATCCTCATGGCCAGCTTCTACTTCGCGAACTCGTGGACCCCGAAGCTGATCACCGCCAGCGGATTCAGCGCCCAGGACGGCATCAACGCCGGCGTGTTGTTCAGCGTCGGCGCCATCACCGGCGCCGTTGTGCTGGGCGTTTTTGGATCGCGCTTCGACATGCGCCGCGTCCTGGCCGTCTTCTTCGTCATCGGCGCTGCTACCTTCGTGGTCTTCGCCAACTCCACCCAGGGCTCCCTGCCGCTGGCACTGTTCGCGGCGGCGCTCGTGGGCTTCGGCTCCAACGCCCCGATCGCCGGCATGCTGGCGATCAGCCCCACGTATTACGACTCTGAGGTCCGCGGAACCGCGCTCGGCCTGGTCATCGGCATGGGCCGCGTTGGGGCGATCATCTCTCCAATTCTTGCAGGCAGCCTGATCGACGGCGGCTGGACACCCGGAGACCTGTACTTCCTGTTCGTTATCCCCATGGCGATGGGTGCCGTCGTAATTTCCCTGCTGGGTGCCCCTGTCCTGCGGGGCGCAGCAGCCAAGGTGCCGGTGGCCCACTAGCGCCGCAGTCCCGGACAGACCGGAGGCCGGCAGCTCCGTCGACGGAGCTGCCGGCCTCCGGCCGTTGCTGGAAACTACGGAGCCACAAGCTCCAGCCAGCCGTCAGCGAGTTCCAGGCCGTGGGCGTCGGAGACGGAGTGGTGCGTCACCGCCCCGTTGGCGATGTTCAGGCCGCGGGCCAGCGCCGGGCTGTCCTCGAAGGCCTGGCGGACGCCCTTATCCGCCAGTGCGACGGCGTAGGGCAGGGTGACGTTGGTCAGCGCGTAGGTGGAAGTGTTCGGCACTGCACCCGGCATGTTGCCCACGCAGTAGAACAGCGAACCGTGCACCCGGAAGGTCGGGTCCTCATGGGTCGTGGGGCGGCTGTCCTCAAAGCATCCGCCCTGGTCCACGGCAATGTCCACCAGGACACTGCCGGGCTTCATGCGCGCGACCATGGCGTTGGTGACCAGCCGGGGTGCGCGTGCCCCCGGGACCAAGACCGATCCGATGACCAGGTCCGCATCCAGCAGGGAACGCTCAATTTCGAACGCGTTGGATGCGACGGTCTTGATCCGGCCGGCGTACTGGGCGTCCAGTTCACGCAGCCGGTTAATGTTGATGTCCAGCACGGTGACATCGGCGTGCGCTCCGACGGCGATCGCCACGGCGTTCGTGCCTGCCACACCGGCACCCAGCACCACGACCTTGGCCGGACGGACGCCGGGAACACCGCCGAGCAGCAGGCCGGGTCCGCCGGCCGGAGCCATCATGCACTGTGCGCCGACCTGCACTGCCAGCCGTCCCGCAACCTCGGACATGGGTGCCAGCAGCGGCAGGGCCCGGCCCTCCTGGACGGTCTCATACGCGATGGCCGTAACGCCGGAGTCCAGCAGCTCCCGGGTCAGTTCTTCGGTGGCGGCAAGATGCAGATAGGTAAAGAGGATCAGACCCGGCCGGAAATGCCGGTACTCGGAAGCGATCGGCTCCTTGACCTTCATGATCATGTCCGAGCGGCTCCAGACAGCCTCCGCTGCGGCCACGATTTCGGCTCCGGCAGCCGCATATTCCGCGTCGGTAATATTCGAGCCCAAGCCGGCTCCCGCTTCTACGAGGACCTTGTGGCCGCGGCCTGTCAGTTCATGCACTCCGGACGCCGTTATGGCGACGCGGAATTCGTTGTTCTTGATTTCTTTGGGAATGCCGATAATCACGTGGGTAACTCCGTCTTCAGGGTCTAAGTGGTGGGACTAATACAGTGCTGGAAAGCAGATAGGGCGAGCCCGCGGTCCTGCGGTGCTCCTATGTATCAGTCCCCCCTGAAATCTCCGGTGCTGCCTGGCCTGCAGCCTTTGCGGCGGCCGCCGCGCGCTGGGCTTGAAGCCAGGACTCGACGTCGGACATGCGGATGCGCCGGTGCGTTCCACGGTATTCCACCGGGATCACGCCCGCGTCCGTCAGGTTCCGAAGGTAGGTGTGGGAAATCCCTGCCGCTGCCGCCGCCTGCGACGTGGTGAGGAGCGGGTTGTGGACCGGGGACGGCGCGGGCTCTGCCGAAGCTGACGTGATGCTGACCGAGTCGCCGGCGGCCAGCCTGCCGAGCAGATCCAGGACGGCGTCCCGCGCGGCCGGCGGAAGCCGGAGCGCGGTGCCGTCAACGAAGACCGTGACATCTCCCGCGGCCAGCGCACGGACCAGCGCCTTGGCCTCTTTCCCGGGAAGTGCCGGGGTGGTCGTCGTCCTTTGGGTCATGCAGAACATCTTGCCAAATGAAATGAGAAGGAAACACACCACCGCGTCACAGATTTGCAGGCGCGTCGCCGCCCGGGTCCTTTTCGAGATGCAGGTACCGTGCTGGAATGGTTGCCAGCGCCCGCCGGGACCCCTCGCGCGTGCCGGTAAGCGACGGATTCGAAGGGGAAACCATGAGCAGCCGAACCATCCGCGGAGCAGTCCTGGAACGCACCGGGGAACCGGGACCCTACTCCCGGACACGACCGATCACGGTGTGCAGCCTGGAACTGGACCCGCCGGGCCCGGGGGAGGTGCTGGTGCGGATCGAGGCCGCGGGAATCTGCCACTCGGACCTCTCCGTGGTGAACGGGAGCCGGGTCCGTCCGGTGCCCATGCTGCTCGGCCATGAAGCAGCAGGACGTATCGAGGCGCTGGGACCGGACGTGCCGGGCCTGGAAGAAGGGCAGCGGGTGGTGATGGCCTTCCTGCCCCGCTGCGGAACCTGCGACGCCTGCCGAACCGACGGCAAAATGCCCTGCACCCCGGGAAGCGCGGCGAACAACGCCGGAACCCTGCTCGGCGGCGCGCGGCGGCTGCGCCGCAACGGGGAAGAAGTCCATCACCATCTCGGGGTGTCTGCCTTCGCGACCCACGCCGTCGTCAATTACCGATCCGTGGTGCCGGTTGATGATGACGTTCCGCCCGCCGTGGCCGCGCTGCTTGGCTGTGCCGTGCTCACCGGAGGCGGGGCAGTCCTCAACGCTGCCCGCCCAGGCCCGCAGGACGACGTCGCGGTGGTGGGGCTTGGGGGAGTGGGCATGGCTGCACTGCTGACGGCGCGTTCGCTGGGTGTGCGCAGTGTCGCCGGGATCGACGCGGTGGACGCAAAGCTCAAGCGCGCCCTGGAACTGGGGGCGGACACGGTCTACACGCCCCGGGAGGCGCTCGAGGCCGGCATCCGGCCGGCACTGGTGGTGGAGGCAGCGGGCCATCCGCGTGCATTCGAAACCGCCGTCCAGATCACCGCTCCCGGCGGAACCACCGTGACGGTGGGATTGCCGGCGCCGGAGGCGCAGGCTGAGATCACACCGCTGACGCTCACCGCCGAGGCACGTACGATCATCGGCAGCTACCTGGGCTCTGCCGTACCCTCGCGTGACATCCCGGTCTACGCAGACCTGTGGCGGCAGGGAAAACTGCCCGTCCAGGAGCTGGTCTCGGCAGAAATCGACCTGGAGGACATCAACGGGGCAATGGACACCCTGGCGGATGGACAGGCCATCCGCCAGGTCATCCTGTTCGACTGACCGCTAGTCGATGAGCTCGTAGGCGGGCAGGGTGAGGAAGTCAGGGTAGTTCTCGGCCAGGCTGATGCGCCCGATCAGCTCGCTGGCCGGGGCGTAGTACTTCGCGAAGGCTTCCTCCCCTACTTCCCCGCGAAGGCGTTCGGTTTCCTCGGCCAGCAGGCGCTTGACCAGATCCTCCGTCACGGTTTCGCCGGTGTCTTCCAGCGTGACGGAGTTGCGGACCTGCTGCCACACCTGGGAACGGGAGATCTCCGCGGTCGCGGCGTCTTCCATCAGGTTGTGGATGGCCACGGCGCCGTTGCCGGAGAGCCAGACGGCCGTGTAAGCCACCGCGACGTAGAGGTTGGAACGCAGTCCGGCTTCGGTGATCGCCCCTTCCGCGGTGGTGACGTCCAGCAGGTCCTTTGCCGTTACGGAGACTTCCTCGCGGAGCTTGTCCACCTGGTTCGGCTTCTCGCCGAGGACGGAGTCGAAGACTTCGCGGCAGGTGTCCACCATGTCAGGGTGCGCCACCCAGGAACCGTCGAAGCCGTCATTGGCTTCGCGGGTCTTGTCTGCGGTGACCTTCTCGAAGGCCTTGGCCGTGATCTCGGGTTCGCGCCGGTTGGGGATGAAGGCCGCCATGCCGCCCATGGCAAAGGCGCCCCGCCGGTGGCACGTCTTGACCAGCAATTCCGTGTAGGCGCGCATGAACGGGGCAGTCATGGCAACATCGGCGCGGTCCGGGAGCAGGAAGTCCTTCCCAGAGTCACGGAAGACCTTGATCATGCTGAACAGGTAGTCCCAGCGTCCGGCGTTCAGGCCGGCGGCATGCTCGCGCAGTTCATAGAGGATTTCCTCCATCTCGAAGGCTGCCGGAATCGTCTCGATCAGGACCGTGGCGCGGACCGAACCCTGCGGGACGCCAACGTAATCCTCAGCGAAGGTGAACACGTCGTTCCACAGCCGGGCTTCGAGGTGGCTCTCCATCTTGGGGAGGTAGTAATACGGCCCCTGTCCGTTCTCCAGCAGCTGCTTGGCGTTGTGGAAGAAGTGCAGGCCGAAGTCGACCAGGGCGCCCACCGCGGGTTCGCCGTCGATCATCACGTGCTTCTCCGGCAGGTGCCAGCCGCGCGGGCGCATCACGACGACGGCGAGCGGCGCGTCCGTGCGCAGGGCATACTCCTTGCCCTCGGGTGAGGTGAAGGAGAGGTCACCGCGGGCAGCCCGGTACAGGTTGTACTCCGCATCCACCACGTTGTGCCACGTCGGAGTAGAAGCGTCTTCCAGGTCGGCCAGCCACACCTTGGCTCCGGAGTTCAGGGCATTGATCGCCATTTTGGCCGGTGACGCCGGGCCGGTCATCTCCACCCGCCGGTCCTGCAGTGCGGGCGGCGCGGGCGCGACCTTCCAGTCACCTTCCCGGATTTCAGCGGTCTCGGGCAGGAAATCCAGGGTTTCCCCGGCGGCAATAGCCTCGCGGCGTGCCGTGCGGGCAGCGAGGAGGTCGTTGCGGGTGGAGGCGAAGCGCCGGTGGAGTTCTTCCACAAAGGCAAGCGCCTCCGGAGTCAGGATGGTTTCGGCACCATTTGCGGGACGCGGATCGGATAGTTCAATGGCCATGGCGTTACTCCCTCTTGCAGGTCTGCTTCGTTGCGGTTCTCCGCCGGTGAACGTCATCAGGTCGGAATCAAAAATCTGAAATCCGTCAAAAATGAAAAAGTTCTTTCGTATCGTGAATATTATGATCCGTCCGGGGTAAGGGCAAGGGTAGCGCACGGTTCCCGCGGCACAGCTGGCCCGCCGGGCTGCGCTGCAAGCGTGGGAGGAATTGCCTTCGACGGCACCAGGGAATCTTGCCGCCGTCGGCATAAATAATGGGACGAAGGGTGACGCTACGGGCACCGTGCCGTCTTAATGGAAGTACGTGATCCGATTCCGGACACCATTTTTCAGGAGATGAGTGCGATGTCAGAATCCGCAAATAACCCTGGACATTCTTCCTCCACAACAGCGCAGCCTGCATCCAGCAGCACTCCGGGCAGCACTGAGGGCGCCATCGGAGATGAACGCCGTTCGGGTCCGCTCCACACGCCGCGGGGTGATACGACCATAGAAGAAACGGTGGTCCAGAAGCTGGCCGGTATCGCGACCCGGGAGGTACCCGGTGTCGCTGCGATGGGCAACGCGGCCAGGCGGGCGTTCAGCGCCGTGACGGACCGGATACCCGGTTCGCAGACCAACGTCAGCAACGGCGTCTCGGTGGAGAAAGGCGAGCGGCAGACAGCGATCGACGTGAGCATCGTCGTCGAGTACGGGTACTCCATCGTGGAGGTCAGCCAGGGAATCCGCCGCAATGTGATCCGCTCGGTGGAGAATGCCACCGGCCTGGAAGTACTGGAAGTGAACGTGAACGTTACCGACGTCCAGCTGCCCGGTGAAGGCAGCGAGGACGACGATAGCGGGAGCCACAGCCAGAAGCCTTCGGACCGCCTCCAGTAGGCGGTCCCGCCGGCCCGAGATAACGGGCCGGACCCACAAATGTACTAAGGAGAGCGTCCATGTCTGCAACGAGATGGTGCTTAGCAGTTGGTGTGGTCTTGGGAATTGTCCTGGCTTTCGGCGGGTGGTTCGCCTTCCTGGTGACCATCCTGTTCGGACTCGTCGGCCTGCTTGTCGGAATGGCAGCTGACGGGAAACTGGACATGGCGGGGATGTTCGGAAGGGCGTCCAGCAGATGACCACAGCGCAGGTCCAGGCCGCCCGGCGCCCGCGCCGTGATGTCGGAGACCGCGGCAGCACTTCCATGTCCCGGAAGGTGCTGGAGAAAATCGCGGCCCAGGTGGCCAGGGACGAGACACAGGCGGGCGGCACTTCGGGCGGGTTCCTGGGAATGGGCGCCCGCGCGGACTTCGGAGCCCGCCCGGATGCGACTGTCGAACTGGCGGGGAACATCGCCAGCCTGAAGGTAACCGCAGGGCTCCCCTACCCCTTGCCTCTGCGCCGGGCGACGGATCAGCTGCGCCAGCGGATAGCCGAGCGCGTGACCGAACTGACCGGTGTCCAGGTTCGGCAGGTGGACATTACGGTGGCGTGGCTTCTGCCCCGGAACGGGTCTTCGGGTCAGAGGAAGCTGCTGTGAGCCGGCCGGAGAGACCACCGGTCGCTCTGCGGCAGCGCCCCAGCCGTTCGGTTGCGGCGACCATCTGTGCGGTGCTGCTCGTGGCGCTGGGGGTGGCCCTTGTGTGGAGCGCAGTATTCCGCCTCACTACCGGGTCATGGTCCCAGGCCTTCACCGAACCTTTCACCTGGTTCTCGGAACAGGCGTGGAACAGCACTGCCGTCTGGACCCTAGGCGCGCTGGTGGCAGCGGCCGGGCTGATCCTGCTGCTTGCCGGTGTCCTTCCCGGACGGTTCCATGCACTTTCGGTTCGGGTGCCGGATGCCGGCGGGTCCTCCGCCCATAGCGTGAGCGGTGAGCCGGAAGCCGTGATGTCCCGCCGTGCCGTGGCGCAGCTTGCTGCTGCAACCTGCGAACACATCGACGGCGTCTCCTCCGCTTCCGCCACGGCTACGGACCGCGAAGTCAGGGTGACCGCCTCGACGGCGCTGCATGACACCCGCGATCTCCACCGCTGGGTAGGCGAGGGCGTGCGGTCCCGGCTGGAAGCCTCCGGCCTGGACCCGGTTCCCGGCGTCAAGGTCTTCATCCGCTCCAGTGACTGAAAGGACGCGCCATGCGACATCATGCAGGAGCGACGAACCGGACGTGGCTGATCATCATCGGAGCCGTGCTGCTGGCCGCAGGGATCCTCTCGCTGCTGCTCTCGGCAGGTGCCCTGGGCGGCATGATGCCCGGACCGGACAGCGCCGTGCTCCCGGACGGGCCCGAAACCCTGCTCCAGCCGGACTGGGTGGCGCCCTCGGTCCTGATCGGAGGGATCATCCTGGGGATCCTGGGACTGTGGTGGCTCCTCGCCGAAGTTCCGCGCAAGAAGGGTGCCTCGGGGTTCCGGCTGCAGGAGGACCCCGCCCGCGGCATCACCACCTGTGAGCCGGGTGTCCTGGCCCGCGCCGTCGAGCAAGACGCCAACAGCGTTCCGGGCGTGGTCGATTCATCGGTGCTGCTGCGTGGAACGGCAGATTCGCCCGACGTCGCCATGCGCCTGACGGTGAACGAGCGCAGCGACATTCAGGAGTCCCTGCGGCGCGTATGCTCGGACGTCCTGCCTAACCTGAGCCAGGCACTGGAAACCCCGCTGCATACCGTGGGGATCAGCCTGGAAGTCAGCGCCCGGCGTGCGCAGCTGGGCAACACCGTGGAATCCACGGGCACAGTGGTCTACTGAGGTTACGGAATCGTTATCGCAAAAATGGTACGGAACCCGTTGCCCGCGGTGTCGCAGGCCGCCTCCGCCCGGTAGCCTGACCGGCACTTCGGACACCTGCTCATGAACGGGTTACTGACGATGGTGCAGCACTTTAGGGAAGCACTCCCGCCAAACGACTATCCCATCTGCGTCACCTGCGGGACGCAGTACTCGGGCCCGCGCCCTGATTGCCCTGTGTGCGAGGACGAGCGGCAGTACGTCCCGCAATCCGGTCAGGAATGGACCACCCTGACCCGGCTCCGGTCCGGTGCCCGCCGTGCCAGCGTGCATCCGCAGGGGCCCGGTGTCCTCGGCGTGGGCTGCGAACCGAAGTTCGCGATTGGCCAGCGGGCCCTGCTGGTCAAGGGGACGGAGGGCAACGTGCTCTGGGACTGCGTGCCGTACCTGGATGAGGAACTGATCGACTACATCAATGCCGAAGGCGGGCTGACGGCCATAGCCATCAGCCACCCCCACTACTACTCCACAATGGTGGACTGGGCCCGGGAGTTCGGTGTCCCGGTCTACCTGCACATTGCGGACCGGGAATGGGTGGGCCGAAGCGATCCCGCCCTGCAGTTCTGGGACGGCGACCGGCTGGACCTTGCCGCGGGACTGGTCCTGTACCGCCCGGGCGTCCACTTCGCCGGCGGGACAGTCATGCACTGGGCAGACGACCCGGACGGTGCCGGAGCCCTCTTCAGCGGAGACATTGTCCAGGTCATCCCGGACTTCAACCATGTCGCGTTTATGTACAGCTATCCCAACCTCATCCCGGAGCGCCCGGATGTGGTGGAAGCGGCGGCGGAACTGCTGGCGCCGCTGTCCTACGAACGGCTCTACGGCGCGTGGTGGGACTACATCCTGCCGCGCGGGGCGGACCGGATCGTGCAGGATTCGGCCCGCCGCTACCTCAAGTTCACGCGCGGCTGAGCGACTTCACTGCTTCCCGTTCGGCCTTGGCCATCGACTTGTACTCTGCGACCCGCGCCTGGTGGAGCGGCGTGCGGCGCAGTACGGCGTACACGGCGCCCAGGAGCACGAACCAGATGGGCGTCACCAGCAGGGCCGTGAGCGTGTCCGTCTGCGTAGTCAAGGCCCAGACAATGAAGCCGAAGAACGCCAAGACCACGTAGACCATGGGCCGGCCGCCGGGCAGCTTGAACTTCGACTCCCGGTGCAGGTGCGGACGCCGGCGCCTGTAGGCGAGGTAGCTGAACAGGATGATGGTCCAGACAAACATGAAGCACAGCGCCGAAATGGTGGTCACCATGGTGAACGCCGCACTGACCGAATCGCCGGCATACAGCAGGACGACGCCGGCCAGAAGGAAGGTGCAGGAGAAGAACAGTGCGTTCTGGGGAACCTTGCGGCGGGACAGGCGGCCAAACGCCTTGGGGGCGTCGCCGTCGTGCGCCAGGCCAAAGACCATCCGCGAGGTGGAATAGATACCCGAGTTGGCGGAGGACGCCGCGGACGTCAGGACCACGAAATTGACGACGGCGGCGGCCGTGCCCAGCCCGGCGAGGGCAAACATGCCCACGAACGGACTCTCGTCCGCACTGAATTCCGTCCACGGGATGACTGCCATCAGGATCACCAGCGCGCCTACGTAGAAGAGCATGATGCGCAGCGGAATGGAGTTGATCGCCTTCGGCAGGTTCTTTTCCGGATCCTTGGTTTCAGCTGCGGCGGTGCCGACCAGCTCAATGCCCACGAACGCGAAGACGGCAATCTGGAAACCGGCGACGAAGCCCATGGGACCGGTGGGGAAGAACCCGCCGTTTTCCCACAGGTTGCCGAAGCTGGCTGTCTTGCCGGGTTCGGATTCGAAGCCGGTGAGGATCATGGCAAGGCCCACGACGATCAGGGTCAGGATGGCGATGATCTTGATCAGGGCGAACCAGAACTCGGTCTCACCGAAGGCCTTCACAGTGGGAAGGTTCAGCGCCACCAGCAGGAGGATGCACGCCAGCGCCGGAATCCACAGCGGAATCTCGGCCCACCAGAAGGTCACGTAGTGGGCAATCGCCACGACGTCGGCAATGCCGGTGACCACCCAGCAGAACCAGTAGGTCCAGCCCGTGAAGAAGCCGGCCCAGGGACCCAGCAGGTCGGAGGCGAAGTCGCTGAAGGACTTGTAGCGCAGGTTGGAAAGGAGCAGTTCGCCCATCGCCCGCATCACGAAGTACAGCATGAAGCCGATGACCATGTAGACGAAGATGACCGACGGCCCTGCAACGGAGATCGTCTTACCGGAACCCATGAACAGGCCTGTGCCGATGGCTCCGCCAATGGCGAGGAGCTGGATGTGGCGGCTGGAGAGCGAACGCGAAAGGTTCGGGTCCTGGGAACTGGAAACTGCGGGGGACTGCGCCGTGCTGGACACGGGGGTGGAGCTACCTGGCATGGAGTTCTTTCTCATAGGCACCGATCGGCGCGCCGCCGCCAAGACACGCTGCTTACACCGGTTATCAATGAGCCTCATGAGATGTGGCGAAACCGCCGACCAATTCAGTTTCTGCAGTGCTCGCGGCCATGTCAATTTGGGGCAGGACTGCAGGGGCCGGTGTGCTTGGTGTGGCCGGAAGCACAAGTTCCTGGGGATGGCTCGTCGTGTGTGTCTGCTTTGTTGCGCCACGAAGCCCGCTACACCCCTCCTGAGCAGCGTCGAACCCGCAAAAGCATGTTCCACGTCATACCTTGAAGCGGTCTTGGCGGCAGGCTAGAGTCAGGAATGCAGTCCCAACTGAATATGCCTTTTGCAGCCGTGGCGGGAGAGTCCCGCGAATCAACGTTGACGCGGGCGCCGTAGGAGCAAACCCTCCCCGGGAATCTCTCAGGCCCCTGTACCGCCACAGCGAGGCAACTCTGGAAAGCAGGACCGGCACGCCGGTTCCTCACCGACGGTGCAAGCGGATCACACCCGCGGAATCTCTCAGGTCCAATACAGAGCGGGGAGGAACCAATCGTCTTATTGGCGTACCCTCGCCCGCCTTTTGGAGCCTCTCATGACAGCAGTCCCGTCCACCGCAGCCTTCGTAGACCGCCATATCGGCGCCCGTGCGACAGAAACCGACGCCATGCTCAAGGCCGTCGGCTACGACACCCTGGATAACCTCGTGGACACAGCCGTCCCCGCAGCCATCCGGCAGGACGCTCCGCTGGTGCTGAACGCGGCGCAGAGCGAGCAGGAAACAGTCGCCGCACTGCGGAAGATCGCCGCCAAGAACAAGACCGCCGTGCAGATGATCGGCCAGGGCTACTACGACACCCACACGCCGCCGGTGATCCTGCGCAACGTCGTCGAAGACCCCGCCTGGTACACCGCCTACACCCCGTACCAGCCGGAAATCTCCCAGGGACGCCTCGAAGCGCTGTTGAACTTCCAGACCATGGTCCAGGACCTCACCGCGCTCCCGGTTGCCAACGCATCGCTGCTGGACGAAGCCACCGCCGTCGCCGAAGCAGTGCTGCTGATGCGCCGCTCCAACAAGGCCAAGTCCGAGGGCAAGATCGTCCTCGACGCCGACGCCCTGCCCCAGACCATCGCCATCGTTAAGGGCCGCGCCAAGGCCCTGGGCTTCGAGGTCGAGGTTGCTGACCTCGCCGCAGGCCTGCCCGACGGCGAGATCACCGGCGTCGTGCTCCAGCAGCCCGGCGTTTCCGGTGCCGTCCGCGATCAGTCCGCGCTGATCGCGGAAGCCAAGGAACGCGGCGCTCTGGTCACCGTCGCAGCCGACCTGCTGGCCCTCACGCTTCTGACTCCTCCCGGCGAGCAGGGGGCCGACATCGCCGTCGGCTCCGTGCAGCGTTTTGGTGTTCCGCTCTTCTTCGGCGGTCCGCACGCCGCGTACATGGCCGTGCGCAAGGGGCTGGAGCGCTCGCTGCCCGGCCGCCTGGTCGGTGTCTCCAAGGATTCCGCCGGGACCCCCGCCTACCGCTTGGCGCTGCAGACCCGTGAGCAGCACATCCGCCGCGAGAAGGCCACGTCCAACATCTGCACCGCCCAGGCGCTGCTGGCAATCGTGGCGTCTATGTACGCCGTCTACCACGGCCCCGAAGGGCTGAAGGCAATCGCCCTGCGCGCTCACGGCCACGCCCGGGCACTGGCCACCGCGCTCTCCAACGCCGGAATCGAACTGGTCTCGGACACCTTCTTCGACACGGTTACCGCCCGCGTTCCCGGACGCGCCGCCGACGTGGTGGCCGCTGCCGAGGCCAAGGGCATCAACCTGCGCCTGGTCGACGCGGACACCGTGGGGGTCTCCGCGGACGAGACCACCACGGACGCCGTGATCGCCGACGTCGCTGCCGCCTTTGGCGCCGAAGCTGCCGAAGCTGCCGGGTTCGAACTGCCCGCCGAGCTGCTGCGCACCTCGGACTTCATGACCCACCCGGTGTTCTCCTCCTACCGCTCCGAGACCCAGATGCTGCGCTACCTTCGCCGCCTCTCGGACCGCGACCTGGCCCTGGACCGGACCATGATCCCGCTGGGCTCGTGCACCATGAAGCTCAACGCCACCGCCGAAATGCAGGCCATGACCTGGCCGGAGTTCGCCTCAATCCACCCCTTTGCGCCCGATTCCCAGACCGAGGGCTGGCGCGAACTGATCGAGGACCTGGAAGCCCAGCTGGCCACGATCACCGGGTACGACCAGGTCTCGATCCAGCCCAATGCCGGCTCCCAGGGCGAACTCGCCGGGCTGCTGGCGATCCGCGGCTATCACCATTCCCGCGGCGAGGAACAGCGCAACATCTGCCTGATCCCAGCCTCGGCGCACGGCACCAACGCGGCCTCCGCCGTGCTGGCCGGAATGAAGGTCGTCGTCGTCGGCACCGCCGGTGACGGTGCGATCGACCACGCAGACCTGCGCGCCAAGATCGACGCCCACCGCGAGAACCTCGCCGCGATCATGATCACCTACCCCTCCACCCACGGGGTGTACGACGACGACGTCCGCGACGTCTGCGACGCCGTGCACGAGGCCGGCGGCCAGGTCTACATCGACGGCGCGAACCTCAACGCCCTGGTGGGCCTGGCCCAGCCCGGCGAGTTTGGCGGCGACGTCTCCCACCTGAACCTGCACAAGACCTTCTGTATCCCGCACGGCGGCGGCGGTCCCGGCGTCGGCCCGGTTGCAGCCAAGGCACACCTGGCACCGTTTATGCCCGGCAATGCCGCAGCCTGGGACGGCGGCGACGATATCCCGATCTCGGCGTCCCGTTTCGGCTCGGCCGGCGTGCTGCCGATCTCCTGGGCCTACGTCCGGCTGATGGGTGGGGACGGCCTGACCGCCGCGACCAAGAGCGCCCTGCTGGCCGCGAACTATGTGGCAGCCCGCCTGAACGACTACTTCCCGGTGCTCTACACCGGCAAGGGCGGCCTGGTTGCGCACGAGTGCATCCTGGACCTGCGTGAACTCACGGCGAAGACCGGCGTCACGGCCGAGGACGTGGCCAAGCGGCTGGTGGACTACGGTTTCCACGCCCCGACCCTCTCCTTCCCGGTGGCGGGCACCCTGATGGTGGAGCCCACCGAGTCTGAGGACCAGGGCGAGATTGACCGGTTCATCGACGCGATGATCGCGATCCGTGCCGAGATCGACCAGGTGGCTGCCGGTGACTTCCCTGTGGAGGAGAGCCCGCTGCGGAACGCCCCGCACACTGCAACCGTCGCGGCAGGCAACGAGTGGACCCGGCCGTACCCGCGCGAACAGGCCGTTTTCCCGCTGAAGACCCTGCGCATGGATAAGTACTTCCCGCCCGTGGGCCGCATCGACGGCGCCGCGGGGGACCGCAACCTGGTGTGCTCCTGCCCGCCGATCGAAGACTTCGAAAACTAAAGGGGACCCACCGACATGACTGAGCAGTACACCGCGCTTTACGAAGAGCACAAACGCCTGGGTGCTTCTTTCACCGACTTTGGCGGCTGGCAGATGCCGCTCAAATACAGCTCCGAGCTGGCTGAGCACCATGCGGTGCGCAAGGCCGCCGGCCTCTTCGACCTCTCCCACATGGGCGAAGTGGAGGTCACGGGACCGGACGCCGCCGCGTTCCTGGACTACGCGCTGACCGGCAGGCTTTCGGCCGTCGCCGTCGGCCGGGCCAAGTATTCGCTGATCACGGGCGCCGACGGCGGGATCATCGACGACCTGATCAGCTACCGCCTCGAGGAAGAGTCCTACCTGGTGGTCCCGAACGCGGGCAACGCAGCTGTTGTTGCCGCCGAGCTGGCGGCGCGTGCCGAAGGGTTCGACGTCGCTGTGGAGGACAAGACTGCCGTCACCTCCCTGGTCGCCGTTCAGGGCCCTGAGGCCGAAGCAATCCTGCTGGAACTGGTGCCCGCTGGACAGCAGGAGCTGGTCACCGGCATGAAGTACTACGCCGCCGCCGCCGTGCCCCTCGCCTTCGATGAGCGGACCGCTGACCTGCTGGTGGCACGCACCGGTTACACCGGTGAGGACGGTTTCGAGATCTACGTTCCGAACGACTCCGCGCCGGCCCTGTGGCAGGCGCTGCTCGCCGCGGGTGCCGGACGCGGACTGGTTCCGGCCGGCCTCGCCTGCCGCGACTCGCTGCGCCTGGAAGCCGGGATGCCGCTCTACGGCAATGAGCTCAGCCTGGACCTGGACCCCTACTCGGCCGGCCTCGGCGGCGTCGTCGCACTCTCCAAGGACGGCGACTTCGTGGGCCGCGCGGCCCTCGCCGCCAAGAAGGAGCAGACCCCGGCGCGCAAACTGGTGGGACTCAAGGGTTCCGGCCGCCGGTCGGCCCGCTCGCACTACCCGGTCCTCAAGGACGGCGAGGTCGTCGGAGAAGTCACCTCCGGCGCTCCCAGCCCCACCCTCGGCTACCCGGTCGCCCTGGCCTACGTCGACGCCGCCTTCTCCGAGCCCGGCACCGCCCTGGACGTCGACCTCCGCGGCAAACCCGAACCCTTCGAAGTCGTCCAGCTCCCGTTCTACAAGCGCGACAAGTAAGACGTCCCTCCCGCCGAGAGGCCAGTTACGGCTCTTTTCAGCCCTGAAACGAGCCGCAACTGCCCTCTCGATGGGGATGGCACCAAGCCGGCCAGCTTGTCGGTGCCGTACCGTCTGCCCCAGACGCCCGCTCGACAACGCCACATCCGTAGACTTTGAACCAACGACTCCAGCTTCCGAAAGGCACATCCCATGAGCAAAGTTGACTCCTCCCTCCGCTACTCCGCCGAACACGAATGGGTAGACGCGTCCAGCCCCGTAAAGGTCGGGATTTCCGCCGTCGCCGCTGACGCCCTGGGCGACGTCGTCTACGTCGACCTCCCCGCCGTCGGCGACACCGTCACTGCAGGTGAGACCTGCGGCGAGGTCGAGTCCACCAAGTCCGTCTCGGACCTCTACGCTCCGGTCTCCGGCACCATCGTGGAGATCAACCAGGAAGCCGTGGACAACCCGGCCATCCTGAACGAGGACCCGTACGGCGCCGGCTGGCTCTTCACCGTTGAGGTCACGGAGGAGGGCGAGCTGATGAGCGCTGCCGATTACGCAGAGAAGAACGGCGGCGAGCTGTGACCGATTTCCTGAACTCGCACCTCGCGGAGATCGATCCCGAGGTTGCCGAGCAGATCGACAACGAGCGCCGCCGGCAGCAGGACGGCCTGGAGATGATCGCCTCCGAGAACCACACCGCGGTGGCCATCATGGAAGCCCAGGGCTCCGTGCTGACCAACAAGTACGCCGAGGGCTACCCCGGGCGCCGCTACTACGGCGGCTGTGAATTCGTTGACGTCATTGAGCAGCTGGCAATCGACCGCGCCAAGGCACTGTTCGGCGCAAACTTCGCGAACGTCCAGCCGCACTCCGGTGCGCAGGCCAACGCGTCGGTGATGCATGCGCTGATCCGTCCGGGTGACACCGTGCTGGGGCTTTCCCTGGCCGACGGCGGCCACCTGACGCACGGCATGAAGATCAACTTCTCCGGCCGCCTGTACAACATCGTTCCCTACGGTGTGGACGAAACCACCCACACCGTGGACATGGACGACGTCGCGCGCCTGGCTCGGGAGCACAAGCCGAAGCTGATCGTCGCCGGCTGGTCCGCTTACGCGCGCCAGCTGGACTTCGAGGCGTTCCGCCGCATCGCCGACGAGGTGGGTGCCTACCTCATGGTGGACATGGCGCACTTCGCCGGACTGGTCGCGGCCGGCCTGCACCCCAGCCCGGTTCCGCACGCCCACGTGGTTACCTCCACCACGCACAAGACGCTGGCCGGTCCGCGCGGCGGCATCATCCTCTCCAACGACGCGGACATCGCCAAGAAGATCAACTCCGCTGTCTTCCCCGGGCAGCAGGGCGGGCCGCTGGAACACGTGATTGCCGGCAAGGCCACCGCGCTGAAGATCGCCGCCACCCCGGAGTTCCGCGAACGCCAGGAACGCACCCTGGCCGGCTCCCGCATCCTCGCCGACCGGCTGCTCGCCGAGGACGTCGCTGCGAAGGGTATCTCCGTGGTTTCCGGCGGCACCGACGTGCACCTGGTCCTGGTGGACCTCCGCAACGCCGAACTGGACGGGCAGCAGGCCGAAGACCGGCTCGCGCAGATCGACATCACCGTCAACCGGAACGCAGTGCCGTTCGATCCGCGGCCGCCCATGGTGACCTCTGGCCTGCGTATCGGCACGCCGGCGCTGGCCACCCGCGGCTTCGACCAGGCGGCATTTGAAGAAGTCGCAGACATCATCGCGCTGGCGCTCATTGCCGGGAACGGCGAGGATCTCAGCGCACTGAAGGACCGCGTCCACGCGCTGGCCGCGGCGCACCCGCTCTATCCGCAGGTCGCCGACCTTGCCGGAGCACCCACCCGCGTCTAGGCGCGAACCAAAGGACACCGCATGGCTGTTGGCGTTTTCGACTTGTTCACCGTTGGCATCGGCCCCTCAAGCTCCCACACGGTGGGGCCGATGCGGGCTGCCGCTGCCTTCGCCGTTGAACTGGCCGAAGCCGGTGTCCTGGAGTCCGTGGCCGGTCTCCGCGTGGACCTGTACGGGTCCCTCGCGGCGACCGGCCGTGGACACGGCACTTTTCCTGCCGTGCTGCTGGGGCTTGAAGGATTTGCCCCGGAAGAAATCCTCCCGGACCAGATGGAAGAGCGGCTGGCGGAGATCCAGGCCAGCGGCAAGATCCAGCTCGGCGGCCAGTTCGGCAGCGGCGTGGCCCTTGAATACGGAATCGACGACCTCATCCTCCACCCGTTGACGATTCTTCCCCGGCACACCAACGGCGTCCGGTTTGCAGCCAGCGACGCGGACGGCGAAGTCCTGCACGAAACCACGTTCTACAGCGTGGGCGGCGGATTCATTGTGCGCGACGGCGAGGAGGATCTTGCCGCCGTCGAACTCGAAGCGTCCAAGGAATCGCTCCCGTATCCCTTCCGCACCGCCGTGCAGTTGCTGGAACACTGCACCGCCACAGGGCTCTCGATCAGTCAGGTCATGCTCGCCAACGAACTGGTCTCCCGATCCGAGGAAGAGATCCGTGCAGGCCTGCTGCACATCCGCGATGTGATGGATGAGTGCAAGGACTCGGCGATTTCCCGCTCCGGCCTGCTGCCCGGGGGGCTGAAGGTCCGCCGTCGGGCGCCCCAGTGGCACACCCGGCTGCGCGAGGAAGACCCTACCCGGGACCCCCGTTTCTGGCAGGAGTGGGTGAACCTGGTGGCCCTCGCCGTCAACGAGGAGAACGCCTCCGGCGGGCGTGTGGTCACCGCCCCGACCAACGGCGCCGCCGGAATCATCCCCGCCGTGCTCTTCTATGCCACGCACTACGGCCCCGGCATGGACACCGCCACCCCGGAACAGAAGGATGACGCCGTCGTCCGCTTCCTGCTTGCCGCAGGCGCGATCGGGGTGCTTTACAAGGAGCAGGCCTCCATCTCCGGTGCGGAGGTGGGCTGCCAGGGCGAGGTGGGCTCGGCGTCGTCCATGGCCGCTGCAGGCCTGGCGGAAATCCTCGGCGGATCGCCCGAGCAGGTGGAAAATGCCGCCGAGATCGCGATGGAACACAATCTTGGCCTGACCTGTGATCCGATTGGCGGGCTGGTGCAGGTTCCGTGCATCGAGCGCAATGCGATCGGCGCCGGCAAGGCCGTGAATGCGGCCAAAATGGCACTGTGGGGCGACGGCGAGCACCGGGTTTCGCTGGATGAGGTCATCGTGACCATGCGCGAAACCGGCCGGGACATGAGCTCGAAGTACAAGGAAACCGCCATGGGCGGCCTCGCCGTGAACGTCGTGGAGTGTTGACGCGAGCGGGTTGAGGCGGACCCTTCCGGGTGGTAGACAGAAAGTTCGCTGAGTAAGTCGCCGACCGGAAGGAAAGCATCATGGCCGAACGCGGAAACAGCACCCACGGGCGCCGCATGGATGAGGAAATGAAGCACGAAACCCGGGACCTCACCCGCAACGCCGTCCCTGGCCACGCCCAGGAATGGCGCCAGCCGGAACCGCTCGCGGATGACACGGACAGCGTCGAAGTCCAGGAGGCCATGGGCACCGCCACGGACACGGACACCGCCCCGCCGGAAGGGGATGAGTAATGCCCAAGACCACCAAGGCCGGTACCGCGAAGAAGAGCGAACTGCCCTCCACCCTGGAACGCTCGGAGAAGAAGGCGCAGGACACGTTCGCCAAGACCTATGACTCAGCGCTCGAAGAGTACGGCGACGAGCAGCGCGCTGCACAGACGGCGTATGCGTCGCTGAAGCACACGTATGAGAAGGTCGGCGACCACTGGGAACCCAAGGAAGCCAGCGGCCCGTCGGACAAGAAAGCCGAGCAGGGCCGGAAATCCAGCGCCCCGACCGCAGGGGGTGTGGATGCCAACGCCACCAAGGAACACCTTTACGGCGTCGCGTCCCGGCTGGACATCACCGGCCGCTCCCGGATGACCAAGGGTGAGCTGGTCAATGCCATCCAGAAGGCCAATGAGAAAGAGACCCGGAAGGCCCGCTCCTAGCCAGCGTTCACAGAGCGCCTGGGGTGTGATTTGTGTTACCCGTGGGACTTAGGTAAAGCTGTACTGCAGTTAACTCAGCTTGCTTACTAGTTCCGGAGGTGCCGCATGGCCGCAAGTATTCCTGTCCCGCTGGCACCCGATTCCGGGATCCTCGGCATCATAGACACCTCCGTGAATGGGTTCATGGAACCCATTGCCACGGCATTCAATGACATTGTCTTCTTCCCGCTGACCATCGGGGACTTCAGCTTCCCGATCGTTGTAGCCTGGCTGATCATTGCCGGAGTGGTGATCACCTGCTATTTCGGTTTCATCCAATTCCGCGGTCTTCGGGTCTCCGCTGAGGTGGTCCGCGGCAAGTTCTCCACCAAGGAGGACCCCGGAGAAGTGCCGCACTTCCAGGCACTCACCTCCGCGCTGTCCGGCACGGTGGGCCTGGGCAACATCGCCGGCGTCGGAGCGGCAATGGCACTGGGCGGACCCGGAGCCACGTTCTGGATGATCCTTGCCGGGCTGCTGGGCATGGCCACGAAGTTCGCCGAATGCACCCTGGGGGTCAAGTACCGGGAGGTCCACGAGGACGGCACGGTCAGCGGCGGCCCCTTCAAATACCTTCCCGTCGCCTTTCAACGTTTCGGTTCGCTCCCCGCCAAGGTGCTGACCGGCGTCTTCGCCGTGGCGATCCTGCTGTTCGGCGTCGCCGGCGGCAACATGTTCCAGGCCAACCAGACTTTCGCCCAGGTCCGCAACGCCACCGGTGGCGAGGATGGCCTTATGGGCTCGGACGGCGCCGCACTTCTCTTCGGCCTGATCCTCGCCGTCCTCGTCGCCGTCGTCATCCTGGGTGGCATCAAGTCCATCGGCGCCACCACGTCCAAGCTGGTTCCGGCCATGGCGGCGATCTACATCCTGGCCTGCGGTGCGGTGATTGCCGTGAACCTCGAGAACGTCCCCGCTGCCTTCGGCGCCATTATCGAGGGTGCTTTCCGGCCGGAGGGCTTCGCCGGCGGAATCCTCGGCGTCATGATTGTCGGTTTCCAGCGGGCATCCTTCTCGAACGAAGCCGGGGTCGGCTCGGCCGCGATTGCGCACTCGGCAGTCAAGACCCGCCGTCCCGTCAGCGAGGGCTTCGTGGCGATGTTCGAACCGCTCGTGGATACGGTGCTGATCTGCACCATGACCGCCCTGGCGATCGTCATGGCCGGAGCCCCCAGCCTGCAGGCAGGCATCGATCAGGTGCAGGGCGGCGGTGGAGCTCCCGACGGCGTTATCCTCACCTCCGACGCGTTTGCCACCGTGCTGCCGTGGTTCCCGATCGTGCTGGCCGTCGCCGTCGCACTGTTTGCCTACTCCACCCTGATCACGTGGTCCTACTACGGACTCAAAGCCTGGGAGTACCTCTTCGGCCGGGGCCGGAAGCGGGAAATCGCCTACAAGGTCATCTTCCTGACCTTCACCGTGGCCGGCTGCATCCTCTCCTTCAGCCAGGTCATTTCCTTCACCGACGCGGCCCTGTTCATTTGCGCCTTCGTAAACCTGCTCGGGGTGTACCTGCTCCTGCCGGTGATCAAGCGGGAGATGAAGGCCTACCTGGCCGACCGCAAGAGCGGGAAGCTGGACATCCTGGGGATCGACGACGAGGACATTGAGGATGCGGCCCCGGTGCGGTAAGCGTTTGTCCTAGCCCCGGCCCAGGTACGGCATTCCGGCCGCGGTCAGAACCACGGATCCGGGATTGGCCGACGCCGGCAGCTCGGCCATGAACAGCACCGTGCGAGCCGCCTCTTCCGCAGGGAATGTCGGTTCCACCCTGCGGCTCCCGTCAGGCTGGAGCGCCCCGCCGGTGGTGATGCCCGCCAGCAATCCGGTGGCGGCATTGCCGATGTCGATCTGGGCGCAGCTGATCCCGTAGGTCCGTCCGTCCAGGTCAATGGATTTCGTCAGTCCCGTGACGGCGTGCTTCGTGGCGGTGTAGGCAGCTGCGAGCGGGCGCGGGGCGATGGCGGAAAGGGAACCGTTGTTGATGATCCGTCCGCCCTGTGGATCCTGCGCTTTCATTTGCCGCACCGCCGCAGCGGCACAGAGCATGGTGCCGGTGAGGTTCACGGCGATGGTGGTGTTCCAGTCGTCCAGGCTGACCTGGTCCACGGATCCGGAGGGGCCGAAGCTCCCCGCGTTGTTAAACAGCACGTCCACGCGGCCGAAGGTTTCAGCGGCGCTCCGGAAGAGGTGTTCGACGTCGTCGGGCCGGGTGACGTCCGCAGGCACCACTAACGCGCGGGCATCGCCGTCGGCCGTCTCCTGCAGCGCCGCTTCCCGGCGGCCCGCCAGCACAACCTGCCAGCCGGCTCCGAGGAACGCCCTGGCCGTGGCCCGGCCGATGCCTGAGCCCGCGCCGGTGATGACAGCCGTACGAAGTGAATGATCCAAACCCATGAACATATCCTGCCCCAACCATGGAAAGCGCGGAAAATGTTCGTTTTCATGCTGAAAAGGGCAGTTTGTGCTCTCTTGGGAAAAAGGGCAGGGCTGCACCGTTGACCGTGCCGAACCCTCGGGCCTAGGGTCTACCCAACTTATGCACCAGCAGGACCGGGGAAATCCGGTCCGGCAAAAACAAAGGGGTTTTTGTGCATCTTCCAGCAGCGCAGTATGAACAGGTCCTTGATCCAATCGGCGATTCCCTGGTGCTTTCCGCCATCCTCGCCGCCCTTCCACTGCTCCTGTTGTTTGTGATGCTGGGGGTTTTCCGGCTCAAGGCGTACCAGGCCGGCATTATTTCCCTGGTTCTCTCCATCCTGCTGGCCCTCTTCGGCTGGGGCATGCCGCTGGACCAGACCCTCTCCGCCACCGCGCTGGGCGCGTTCTACGCCGTTTTCCCGATCCTCTGGATCCTCATCAACGCCCTGTGGATCTACAACCTCACGGTTGCCACACCGTGGTTTGATGTGCTGGGACGCACCATCCGGTCCATTTCCGATGACCTGCGGATCCTCTCCATCCTGATCGCGTTCTGTTTCGGCGCGCTGCTGGAGTCCCTGGCCGGATTCGGCGCCCCGGTGGCCATCGCCGCAGCCATGCTCATGGCCGCCGGCATGAAACCGCTGAAGTCGGCGATTGTGGCGCTCCTGGCCAACACTGCGCCGGTGGCGTTCGGGGCCATGGCCGCTCCGATTATCGCCCTGAACGGAGTTACCGGCATTCCGCTGCAGGAACTCTCCTCCATGACTGGCCGGCAGACACCCTTCATTGCCTTGGTGGTGCCGCTGATCCTGGTCTTCATCGTGGACGGCAGACGCGGGGTGCGGCAGACCTGGCCGGTGGCCCTTGTGGCCGGCTTCGTGTTCGGACTGGCCCAGTTCGTGGCCTCGAACTTTTTCGTGGTGGAGCTGACTGACGTGGTCGCCGCAGTGGCCACAGTCATTGCCGTGCTGCTGATGCTCCGGGTCTGGCAGCCGAAGGAACTGATCGGCATGTCCGGGGAGTCAATGAACGACGACGCCGCCGGTGTCCGCAGCAGCACCGCCGCCGTCGGCGGCGAAGGTTCGGACACCCTTACCAAAACAACCGGGAGCAGTGAATCCGGCGGGGCCGGAGACGGCCAGGGGCAGGAAAAGAGCGGCTCCGGCATCCCTACCGGGGGAGGCCTCGATGCTGAAGGCAATCCGCAGGAACCGCGGGATAACACCCGTCCGGCTGCCCGCAGCGTGTGGCTCTCTGTTGCTCCGTACCTGATCATCATTGTGGTCTTCTCGCTCGCGCAGATTCCGCCGATCAAGGCGTGGCTGACACAGGTGGGCGGGGTGACGTTCCACTGGCCGGGCCTGGACGTGGTGAACTCCTCCGGCGATCCGGTGGGAGCCCAGAACCTGCGCTTCGACCACCTCAAGGCCACCGGCACGCTGCTGCTGATCTCCGGCATCCTGACGATGATCCTGTACCGCATCGCCCCGGCCAAGGGCGTGCGGATCTACGGGGCCACCCTGAAGACCCTGCGCTGGACGATTGTCACGGTGTGTTCGGTGCTGGCCCTGTCCTTTGTGATGAACCTGTCCGGGCAGACCACCACCCTGGGCGTCGCGCTCGCCTCCGCCGGCGGCTTCTTTGCCCTGCTTTCACCTCTGCTGGGCTGGATCGGCGTGGCGCTGACCGGCTCGGACACGTCCTCGAACTCACTGTTCGGCCAGCTGCAGGTGGCCGCCGCCGAGGAGACCGGGCTCTCACCCACCCTGATGGCGGCGTCGAACTCCTCCGCCGGCGTGCTGGGCAAGATGCTGTCGCTGCAGAACCTGGCCATTGCGGCAGCCGCAGTGGGCCTCAACGGGGTGGAAGGTACGCTGCTGCGCAAGCTGATCGGCTGGTCCCTGGGGCTGCTGGTCCTGATGACCCTGCTGATCTGGCTGCAGTCCACGCCGGTGCTCGGCTGGATGGTTCCGTAAGTTGCCAATGCAAGGAGAGTCTGTGAGCACCGAGTCCCTGAACGCACCCGGAACCACCTTTGCGGAAGGGCATGCTGCAGTACTCAGCGCAGCAGCCCGGTCTTCCGTGGAGCACGAGGACCGGTTGAAAGCCAGCACCGACCGTTCAGGCTTTGTTGCTGCCAGCCTCCCGGAAGGAGTGGTCTTTGCCCAGGACGCCGGGGAAGTGGCGGAAGTCCTGCGCCGGGCCACCGCCCACCGCGTGCCGGTGGTTCCGCGCGGAGCCGGAACCGGACTGGCCGGAGCCTCCTCAGCCCGGCAGGGCGAAATCGTCCTCGATGTCTCCGGTATGAACCAAATCCTGCGCATCGATCCCGAGGAGCAGCTCGCCGTCGTGCAACCGGGCGTCCTCAATGCCGAATTGAACGCCGCTGCCGGCCAATACGGTCTGTTCTACGCTCCGGACCCGGCCAGCACCGCCATCTGCTCGATCGGCGGGAACATCGCCACCAATGCCGGGGGTATGCGCTGCGCCAAGTACGGCGTCACCCGTGAGGCTGTGCTGGCCCTGCGGGTCATCCTTGCTGACGGACGCGAACTGCGCACCGGACGGGAAACCATCAAGGGAGTCAGCGGCTATGACCTCAACGCCTTGATGATCGGTTCCGAAGGCACGCTCGGCATCGTCGTCGAGGCAACGCTGCGGCTGCGCCCGCTGCCTGTGCAGACCGCCACGGTTGCCGCCTTCTTCCCGAATGTGGAGCAGGCGGCCCGGGCGGCGTCGGCCGTGGTGGCGGCTCGCATCCAGCCCTCCATGATGGAGCTGATGGACGGACAGACCCTGGAAGCGGTCGACGCCGCGCTGGGCACCGACTACCGTTCCCGCGGCGCATCCTTCCTGCTGGTCCAGACCGACGGGCACGGCGCGTTCCTGGAGCAGGACGTGGTGATGGACGCCGTCTCACCCTTTGGTATCTGTGAACGGGCGGTCGACGACGAGCAGGCTGCAGCGCTCGTCACGGCCCGCCGGGAAGCCATCCCATCGCTGGAAAAGCTGGGCCGGGTATCGATCGGGGACGTTGGGGTGCCGCGCGGGAAGCTGGCCGACGTCGTCTCCGGGCTTGAAGCGATCGCCGAACGCACCGGGGTGCGGATCTTCACGATTGCCCATGCCTCGGACGGTAACCTGCACCCCATGATCGTGATGGATCCCGAAGAGTCCGTGACGGAAGGACCGCCCAAGGTCGCCCTCGGGGAGATGTTCCACCTCGCCAAGTCCCTGGGCGGAACCCTCACCGGAGAGCACGGCATTGGCCTGCTCAAGCGGGACTGGCTGCAGGAAGAGCTTGGCGACGTCTCGCTGGAAGTCATGCACACCATCCGGCAGGCACTGGACCCGCTGGGCATCCTCAACCCGGGCAAGGCCATCTAGGAGACGGCTGCCCTACTCGAAGAGCAGTGATACGCGCAGGTTCTCAATGGGGGCGGGCCCCAAGCCGCGAACCCACAGGACGAGTTTCTGGTTCTGCGCCACGGCCAGCGATCCAGTGCGCCCACATTGGGAGGTAGTCGTGCAGGACATGAGGGGTTGGAACAGGCCGTCACGGACGAGGTACACATCGATGCTGCTGGTCCGTTCCGTCATCTCGACTCTCATCTCGGTGATGGTCCCCGCGCGCGGCAGTCGAATTTCGTTAGCGGCTCGCGAGCTGGAGGGAGCCACCGAGCCGGCGATCGGGAAGTAACCCGCACCGTCGGTGAAAGCTGCGGGATCTATGGTGCCGGGCAGGAAACTGACGAAGACCGTCCCGGCCCCTGCGGGACCCGGGGGGCCCTGTGGCCCCTGCGGTCCGACCGGCCCTGCAGCACCTTCGGGTCCCTGTGGTCCGGCTGGCCCGATGGGTCCGGTATCGCCGGTGTCGCCCTTAACTCCCTGTAATCCTTCGGCGCCTGCAGGCCCCTGGATGCCCGGCGCCCCTTGGGCGCCCATCGGCCCCTGTGGTCCCACCAGACTTTGTGTGCCGAGCGGCCACGCCCCGCCGGTCTTGGGCCCGTAGACCACGAAGCTGGCGGTATCGAGGTAAAAATCACCGTCGATACCCAGAGCTGCGGCGGGCAGTCCGGAACCGCTGCGGATGCTGTTTCCATCCCGTCCTGGAAGCCCTGCTGCCCCGGCGGCACCTGCCGGCCCGGCGGCACCTGCCGGCCCTGCTGCCCCTGCCGGGCCGGAAGGGCCGGTGAGCCCGTTCTGTCCGGGGGCGCCGTCGTCACCTTTATCTCCCGGTTCGCCTTTCTCCCCTTTTTCCCCTCTTTCCCCTCTTTCCGGGCCCGCTGGCTTGGCAGTGGCGTCCACCTGCGGCGCATCGTCCGCCGGGCCGGCCGCCAGCCAGGACACGGGCACTTCGTCCGGGCCGCAGGACAGTTCGCCGGCGTCCGTGGAGATCCCCGTGAACTGCAGCGAAGACCCGTCAAGGCAGGCGTGGAAGGCGCCGGCGTCGTCGGGTGATGAGGCGGGGGTGCAGGCGCCGAGCAGCAAAGCGGCGGCAGTCGCTGCGGCAAGGGCCGGCACGCGCGCGTAGAGGGGGCAGTTCACGGTACGTATCTCCCTGGATAAGCGGCGGGGGACCGGCTGGAGGTGGAATCCGGCACCGCGCTGATCTCCCCGGGATGTGGCTGCGCCTTGAACTTACTTGGACTGGAGTCATTGATGGACTCAATCCAATTAACATGCTGGGGGTTCTTTGACTGAGTCCATAATTTGTTGCGGGAATATGACGCACGCCAAATAAAAACAGCAGCTGTCCCGGCCGGGCCGGGACAGCTGCTGTTTGGAGTTGACCGGTTAGCCGCCGTGGTTTGCGGGCTCGGGTTCCCGGTGGTCCATGTGCGGGTGCCGGCGCTCCAGTGAGGCGCCTTCGACGTCGACGTCCGGCAGGATCTTGTCCAGCCACTTCGGCAGCCACCAGGCTTTGTCTCCGGCCAGGTGCATCAGGGCGGGGATCAGCAGCATGCGCACCACGAAGGCATCCAGCAGGACGCCGAAGGCCAGGGCAAAGCCGATCGGACGGATCATGGCACTGTGCGAGAAGACGAACCCGCCAAAGACCGAAACCATGATGATGGCGGCGGCCGTGACCACGGCCCGTCCGGCCCGGACACCCTGCACGACGGCGACGCGTGACGGGGCGCCGTGGGCGTACGCCTCACGCATGCCGGAGCCGATGAAGAGCATGTAGTCCATGGCCAGCCCGAACAGGATTCCCACCAGGATGGTTGGCAGGAAGTTCAGGATCGGGCCGGGGGTCTCCACGTTGAAGACACCGGCAAGCCAGCCCCACTGGTAGATCGCCACGACGCCGCCCAGCGCGGCGAAGTAGGACAGGACGAAGCCGAGCGTGGCGATGACCGGGACGTAGATGGACCGGAACACCAGGATCAGGATCAGCAGGGACAGGCCAACCACAACGCCGAGGTAGATCGGCAGTGCATCGGAGAGCTTGTCCGAAATGTCGATGTTGCCGCTGGCCGTGCCGGCCACGCCGATCTCGTACTCATCGTTCAGCGGAGACATGTCCCGCAGGGTGTGGACCAGGTTCTCGGTGGACTCGCTGGTCGGCCCCTCCTCCGGAACAACCTGGAACGCGACGGTGCTGCCGTCCTCCGATGAGCCGATCGGGGCTACTGCGGAAACGCCGTCCTGTTCGAACAGGATCCCGGCGATCTCGGCCTGGATCTCGGTTGCTTCGGCTTCGGTCGGTTCCGACGGAAGTTCTGCCACAACCAGCAGGGTGCCGTTCTGGCCTTCGCCGAACTTCTCCGACAGCGTGGAGTATGCCCGGTACTGCGTGGAGTCATGTGCCTCGGAGGAGCCGTCGGGAAGGCCGGTGCGCAGGTCCAGCGACGGAACCGCGATGAACAGCAGGGCAGCAATCGATACCAGTGCGGTGAGTACGGCGGTCACAGTGGACATAGGCTTCACGGGGGCTGTTGCGGGCCGGGGGGCCTCAGCCGCAGCGGTGCTCGACGCGCGTTCCTTCTTGCTGAGGATCCGCATGCCGACGAGCTTCAGCATCGCCGGGGTCAGCGTCACGGCGATCATGACCGCGATGGCGATGCAGGCAGCACCGACTGTGCCCATCAGGCCAAGGAAGGGAATGCCGGTGATGTTCAGGGCCAGCAGGGCGATCAGCACCGTGGCGCCGGCGAAGACGACGGCGTTGCCGGAGGTGCCGTTGGCCAGGGCGATGGACTCCTCGAGGTCATAGCCCTGCTTCAGCTGGCGGCGGTGCCGGTTGACGATGAAGAGGGTGTAGTCGATGCCCACCGCGAGGCCCAGCATCAGGCCGAGCACGGGCGTCACGGAAATCATTTCGACGACGCCGGAGAATGCCAATGCGCCGAGGGCGCCGATTCCGACGCCGATCAGTGCAGAAATGAGCGGCAGGCCGGCGCCGACGAAGGTGCCGAGCATAACGACCAGCACGATGGCGGCTACGACCAGGCCAACAACCTCGCCGATGCCCACGATGCTGGGGATGCCCTGGGCGATGTCGGTGGAGAAGTCAGTGGTGACGCCGTCGACCGGTGCGTCTTCAAAGACGGCCACCAGGGCGTCCTTCGTCTCCTGTGTGACCTCCATCTGGGGGTCCTCGAAGACCACGGTCAGGATCGCTGTGCTGCCGTCTTCCGACACCATCCGGATGTTGGAGGCCATGTCCAGCAGGGCGGCTCCCTGTTCCAGCTGCGGTGCCTTCTCTTCGGCCGCGGCCGCCTGCGCTTCGAGTTCCGCGCGGCCGGCATCGAGCTGGGCCTGCTGGGCATCCAGCTGGGGCTGCGCCATGGCCAGCATGCCGGCGGCTTCGGCCTGGGCGCGCGCCGCGTCGAGCTGCGCCTGGCCGGCGTCAAGTTCTGCGCGGGCCGCCTCGATCTGGGTGCGGCCGGCATCCAGCTGCGCCTGGCCCTCGGAGAGCTGGCGGGCCTGCTCTTCGCGCTGGGCTTCGGTGGCGAAGGGATCCACGGCGTTTTCCACGCCGTCCACGCCCTTGGCGTCCTCAACCAAGGCAGCAATGGCGTCCCGCTGTTCGGGGGTGAACTCCGCGCCGTCCTCGGTCTGGAAGACCACCGAGCCGGAGCCGCCGGACGCCTCCGGCAGTTCCTGCTGCAGCCGGTCGGTGACCTGGGTGGTCGGCGTGTTCGGAATCGAGATTGCGGTGGAGAGAGTGCCGCCGAAGAGTGCGAAGGAGATTCCGCAGATGGCCAGCACCCCGATCCACAGCGCTAGGACGGAGCGGGCGTGCCTGGCGGCGGCCTGTCCGAGGCGGTATAGGAATTCAGCCATGTGTGGTCCTTGTCGAAAAACGAAAATCTGCTGCGGACGAAGGTGGCGGGGTGAGCCGCCGGGAGTGAAGTTCTAGGAGGTGCCCGGGGGAGTGCCGGCGAGGTTTCCGCTGCGGAGGGCAGCGACGAGGCGCTGCAGGAGTTCCAGCCAGGCACCACGGGATTCAGGAGTGTCTACGGCTCCGGTTTGGGCACACCAGAGTTCGTAGAGCACGCTGACGCCGCCCGCGAAGGTGCCGACCAGGAGCTGGATATCCTCCGGGTTGGACTCCGGGTGCCGGGTGGCCAGGGAAGCCATGACCTGGTCGCTGGCCATGGTCACGGAGCGGAAGGCCATGATGGCCTGCTCGGGTGAGGACCGGTTGTCGGCCCGGCCCAGGACACGTGTCAGGTAGGAGACCGCTTCGATGAAGCGGGGTGAGCTCACGAGGTCCACCAGGTCGTCCAGCGGCGAGTAGCCCTCCGGGGCCCTGCCGCCGGGCAAAACCAGGGCGGAAGCGACGACGCCGGTGCCGACTTCCAGCACAACGTCGTCCAGGGAAGCGAAGTGGTTGAAGACCGTGCGGCGGGAGACATCTGCGCGCTGCGCGAGCTCATCCACGGAGAAGTCCGTTCCCCTCCGCTCTGTCAGCAGGCCTGCACAGGCGTCCACAATGGCCTGCCGGTGCCTGCCCTTCAGGGCGGCACGGCGGTCTGGAGGAGATCCGGCGTCAAGCACACTCCTACACTAGGTGCATCGTTGCACTGGGTGCAACCAGAGCTCCCGTGTAACCAGAGCGACCGTGCAACCAGAACTATCGTGCGGCGGAGACCTTCGCCGGCCAGCCCGCTTCCCGCAGCGCCAGGTACACCCGGTCCCGGGCGAACGGGAGCCGGTTCAGGCGCAGTCCGGTGGCATCCCGGAGGGCGCTTGCCAGCGCCGGAGCCACCGGATTGAACGGACTCTCACTCATGGACTTCGCGCCCATGGGGCCCAGCGCATCATCCGTGGATGCGAAGTACACGTCCGTGCGGGGTATGTCGGCGAAAGTGGGTATGTGGTACTGCCGCAGGATGCGGGTCTGCACCTGGCCCGACTCATCAATCTGCACTTCCTCATACAGGGCAGCGCCCAGGGCCTGCGCCACGCCGCCTTCCACCTGGCCGCGGCACTGCATCGGGTTCATGACCACGCCGGCATCGGCTGCCTGCACGCTCTGCAGGATGCGGATCTCGCCGGACCCGGGGTCTACTGCCACCCGGAAACCCTGGACGTTGAACGCCACCGACCGCGGAGTGCCGCCCCAGCGGCCCTCGGCCGCCAGCTCAACGCCGGCTTCCTGCGCCCGCAGGTAGACCTCGGCCAGGGGAACACGCTCCTCGCCGCACACCACGGCATCCGATTCCAGCGCCACCTGCGCCGACGTGTTCCGGAAAAGTGACGCGGCGAAGCCCTTCAGCCGCGCCGCCAGTTCCGTGGCGGCGGCAAGCGAGGCTTTCCCGGCGACCACGGTGCCGGTGGAGCCGTAGGCGCCGGTGTCGTGGTCCACCAGGTCGGTATCGGACTGCCGGATGACAATGTTGCCCGGATCCGTGGACAGGGCGCTGCCGGCCAGCTGGGTATGGACGGTGGTGGTGCCGTTGCCGAATTCCGCGGTGCCGACGTCGAGCCCGTACCGCCCGTCCGGCCGCAGCGAGATCCGGGCATGGGACACGTGTCCGCGCGGCGGCACGGTGTCGATCATGGCGACGGCGGTGCCCGTGCCAACCAGCCAGTCCCCGCCCAGCGACTGCCCGGACCGTTCCGGATCCCGGGCGCCGGCGTCGAGCGCACCGCGGACCAGGTCCACGCATTCCTGGAGTCCGTAGCTGCCGTAGAGCACGTCTTCGGCGGGTTCCGGGGACGTGGAGATCATGGGATCGCCTTCCACCACCAGGTTCCGCTGCTTGAAATCGAGCGGATCCAGCTCCAGGGAACGGGCTAGTTCGTCCAGCGCGGATTCAATCGCGAAGATCATCTGGCTCAGGCCATAACCCCGGAACGCACCGGCCGGAAGGTTATTGGTGTAGACGGCGCGCGCATCGACCTGCTTGTTGGCACACCGGTAGACGGCCATTGATTCGCCGCAGCCGTGGAACATCACACCGGGGCCGTGGTTGCCGTACGCACCGGTGTTGGTGGTGACGTCGACTGCCAGGGCGGTGAGGTTCCCAGCAGCATCCGCGCCCGCACGGACTTTCACCCGGAAGGGGTGGCGCGTGGTGGTGGCGGTGAACTGTTCCTCACGGGTGAGTTCGAGCTGCACCGGCCGGCCAAGCCGCAGGGCAGCGAGCACCACGATGTCCTCGACCAGCACTTCCTGCTTGCCGCCAAAGCCGCCGCCGACGCGGCCGGAGACCACCCGGACCTTGTCTTCGGGCAGGTCGAACACCCGGCACAGCGTGCGCTTGACCAGGAATGGCACCTGGGTGGAGGTGCGCACGACCAGTCGGCCGTCCTCGTCGAACGAGGCAATGGCGGCATGGGTCTCCAGGGCAACGTGCTGCAGCCGCTGGGAGTAGTACGTGCCCTCGTGGACGGCGGCCGCTCCGGCGAATCCGGCCTCGGGGTCCCCGATGACCGAATGCAGCTCGGCCACGATGTTGGTTGCCGCCGGCGTTCCGACGCCGGTCTCGGCCGCAGCTGCGGCGTGCAGCAGCGGCGCGTCCGGCGCCAGGGCGTCGTCGGGCTCGAAGACGGCCGGCAGCACCTCATATTCCACCTTGAGGGCGCGGACGCCGGCTTCCGCCGCGGCCACGGACGTGCCTGCGACGGCGGCGACCCGCTGGCCCTTGAACCGGACGACGTCGTCCAATACCCGGGTATCGGCCGGGTCGTCGGTGTGCAGTTCGTGCTGGGCGGAGGAGAAGCGCTGGAGGGGAGCGTCATCGTGCGTGAACACGGCCTCCACCCCGGGAACCGCCAGGGCAGCGGACGTGTCGATCGAGAGGATCCGGGCATGCGCGTGCGGGGAGCGTGCCAGCTTCAGGTGCAGCAGGCCGGGGAGGGGCTCGGGCGGGAGGTCCAGCGTGTAGCGGGCGGCGCCCGTGACGATCGCCGGGCCTGCCGGTGCCGGAATGTTGTGCCCGACGGCGGCCGGGGCCTCGGCAGCGCCGGCACCGCAGGCAGCACCGCAGCCCTCGGATGAGCCGCAGATGTTCTGCCGGCCCAGCACGGCGTCCTCGATGGCCCGGTAGCCGGTGCACCGGCACAGGTTGCCCTTCAGCGCCCGCGGCAGGTTCCCGAGTTCCTCCGGTCCGAAGGCGGCGGCGGTCATCACCATGCCCGCGGTGCAGAATCCGCACTGGAAACCCTGCGCGTCGAGGAACTGCTGCTGCATCGGGTGCAGCGTGCCGCCGTCGGCCAGTCCCTCAATCGTGGTGACCTCGCGGCCTTCGGCCCGGCGGGCGGGATAGATGCAGCTGTGGACCGGCACCCCGTCCACGTGGACCGTGCAGGCACCGCAGTCCCCGGCGTCGCACCCCTTTTTCACGCCGGTGTTCCCGGCTTCGCGGAGGAAGGTGCGCAGGCACTGTCCGGGGGCGGGTTCGGCGGGGATGTCCCGGCCGTTGACCGAATACGTCACTGCCCTGCCTCCGTTTCTCCGGCAAGTTCGGCCCGGATTTCTTCGCTTAGCCGTTCGGTCATGTACTGGCGCCATTGCGGCAGGCCGTGAACGTCGTCGTGGTAGAGGGTGAACGGAATGGCGTCATCGAGCGCCGCGCGGAGTTCAGCCTGGTCCGGCAGGGCGCCGAAGCGCAGCTGGACCGGACGCACGGTGGACGCGGTAACGGTGAGGACGAACGTTCCGTCCGGGTCAAGGCGTCCGATCACCAGGACGCCGGAGCGCCCGAGGTTGGACAGGGACAGCCGGCGGAAGGCAGTCCGCGAGCTCAGCGCCTGCGCGGGGAGCGTCATGCTGCGCAGCAGTTCCCCGGGTGCCAGGGCGGTCTCACCGTCGCCGGTCACCATTTCCGTGACGGGCAGGGTGCGGCTGGAGCCGTCCGGAGAAAGCACCAGGGCCTGGCCATCCAGGGCCGCAGTCAGTGCGATCATGGGGCCGGCCGGCAGTGCAGTGCAGACATTTCCGCCCACCGTGGAGACATTCCAGACCTTGAAGGAGGCGACAAACGCCTCACAGCACGGGCGAACCGCAGCGAGGGACGTCCATTCGGAGGCGGCGGGGGGCAGTTCGCCGGCGAAGGCGTAGAGCTCGGCGATGGTGCAGGTCGCGGCGATCTCCAGCCCCTCCGCGGAGGCGGTCAGCGGCTCCCACCCGCCCTGGGTAATGTCCAGCAGCCGCTGCAGGGTGGAGCTGCCGTAGGAGAACAGTACGGTCCCTCCGGCCAGCCAGGCATCTCCCGGACGCCAGTCGGAGGGCTGGGCCGTGGGCACCAGGTCTTGAATGGTATTCATGTCCACGTGCGGGGATCTCCTAGCTGGCCGTGAGGTGGTTGAGAAGGCGGGTCGGGGAATGGATGGGCCCGCTGAGCCCGCGCAGCGGCATTCCGCTGGCGGCGCTGCGGGCGGCTGTCACTTCCGCGAACACCGATAAGGCGACTTCCGCGGGCGTTACCGCGCCGATGTCCAGCCCGATGGGCGAGTGCAGCCGCGCCAGGGCTGCCTCCGGGACACCGGCGTTCCGCAGGGCCCGCAGCCGGTGCCGGTGCGTGCGGCGTGATCCCATGGCCCCGACATATCCCGCCCCGGACTGCAGGGCTGCCGCAAGTGCCGGGACGTCGAATTTGGCATCGTGGCTGAGCAGGCAGATGACCGAACGGGCATCCAGCCGGCCCGCTTCCTGCTCGGCGCGGACCAGGGCATCCGGCCACTGCACGACGACGGCGTCGGCCTCCGGAAAGCGCCGCGGATCCGTGAAGGCGGGCCGCCCGTCGGCAACCGTGACCCGGTAGCCCAGCAGGGCGCCCATCCGGGACAGGGCTGCCGAGTAGTCGTTGGCTCCAAGCAGGAGCAGCGTCGGGGCAGCGGCCCGGCATTCCAGGAACAGTGCTGCCGCCTGGCCGCACTCGCCGTCCGCCAGCGGAAGGGTGCCGGTCTGGCCGGCAGCCAGCATGCCTGCCAGCTGGTCCGGCACCGATGACCCTGCCCCGGGAAGCAGGGCCTCCAGGGCGTTCCGAAGGTCCTCACCCGTTGCCACGGGCAGCGGAAGGTGCGCCCCGCCGTCGAGCCGGCGCAGCACTGCGGAAGGAACCGGTCCGTCCGGAAGGCTGCCGGGAGCCAGCGGCAGAATGTGGACGTCGAGGCTGCCGCCGCAGCTGAGGCCGACGGCGAAGGCATCGCCGTCGCTGTAACCGAAGGATTCTGTCCGGGGTTTTCCGTCAGCGATGGCTTCCAGCGCCGACTCCAGTACGGCTGCCTCCACGCAGCCGCCGGTCAGCGATCCCAGCACACCGCCGTCGGCCGCCACCACCATGGAGGTCCCGGCCGGGCGCGGGACAGAGCCGGAGGTCCGGATGATGGTGGCTGCGGCGCATGGGGTTCCCCGGCCCAGGGCGCTGACAACGTCGTCCCAGTGATCCAGCACGGCACCCTGCCCTTCAGCGGCAGACCGGCGGCACCGCCACCGGCCAATCCAGCAACCAAGCGGTGAGTTCCCCACCGGGTACAGACACCGGTGGGCCTTAAATCCGCGAATCCAATTCTTATCTTCTCGCCGGGCAGCCGAATTGCATAGCTAAACAAAACAGGCAATTCGGGCCCGAATTGGAAAGGAGCCTACCACGGTCACGCCATGCCGCCGCGTATTGTCCGGAAATGGTGCAGGAAACATTCTTGACCGCCTTCCCGGCGCCGTCCTACGCTGGCGCGAAGGACCGGATCCCACCGGACTTCTTGGATCAGCAGACAAGCCGCACTGAGCTGGCCGCCCCTGGCGCGCCCGCACCTGCACGGCGTCCCACGCGGCATTCACCGCAAAGGACCCGCCCATGAACCATGCGCCCGCACCAAGCCGCCTTTGGATCCAGAATCCCCTCGCTGCGTTTACTGCCAATGACCTCGACGGCGCCGGCGGCCTGGTCATAGAAGACGGCCGGATCGCCGAGGTCCTGGCGGCCGGCGAGCAGCCGTCCGCTCCCGTTTCGGAGGTCTTTGACGCCTCTGGGCACGTCCTGCTGCCCGGACTCATCAACACGCACCACCACTTTTACCAAACGCTCACGCGCGCCTGGGCGCCGGTGGTCAACACGCCGCTCTTCCCCTGGCTGAAGAACCTCTACCCGGTGTGGGCCAGGCTCTCCGCGGAAGATCTGGAACTGGCGACGACGGTGGCGCTGGCAGAGCTGCTGCGCTCGGGCTGCACCACTGCGGCGGACCATCATTACCTCTTCCCGGACGGACTCCGCGACGCAATCGACGTGCAGGTTTCGGTTGTCCGCCAGCTGGGCATGCGCGCCATGCTCACCCGGGGTTCCATGACGCTGGGGGAGGACGACGGCGGCCTGCCGCCGCGGCAGACGGTCCAGGCTCCGGAGGTCATCCTGGCGGACAGCGAACGGCTGATCGGCACCTATCACGAGCGCGGGGACGGCGCCGTCATCCAGATCGGCCTGGCCCCTTGCTCGCCGTTCTCCGTCACCCGGCAGATCATGAAGGACAGCGCCGCGCTCGCCGAGCAGCATGACGTGCGGCTGCACACCCATCTGGCCGAAACCATGGACGAGGAAGCCTTCTGCCTGGACATGTTCGGGCTGCGGACCGTGGACTACCTGGACAGCGTCGGCTGGCTGGGGAACCGGACCTGGCTGGCCCACGGCGTGCACTTCAACGACGAGGAAATTGCACGGCTGGGCGCCGCGGGCACCGCCGTCGCGCATTGTCCGACGTCGAACATGCGCCTTGCTTCCGGCATCGGCCGGATGGCCGAACTGGAGGACGCCGGAGCGCCGGTGGGACTGGGCGTTGACGGTTCGGCCTCCAACGACGCCTCCAACCTGATCCTGGAAGCACGGCAGGCGCTCTACCTGCAGCGCCTGCGGTACGGTGCCGAGGCCATCACGCCCGAACGCGCACTGGGCTGGGCGACCAAGGGGTCGGCCCGGGCGCTCGGACGCACCGATATTGGCGAACTCGCCCCGGGCCGGCAGGCGGACCTGGCCCTCTTCCGGCTGGACGACCTGCGCTTCTCCGGGTCCCATGACCCGCTCTCGGCCCTGCTGCTCTGCGGGGCGGACCGCGCGGACCGGGTCATGGTGGGCGGGCAGTGGCGGGTGCTCGACGGCGAGATCGCCGGACTGGACCTGGCGGCGCTCACGGCGCGGCATTCCGAAGCGGCACGGCGGCTCGTCGCCGGCGGGTAAGAGGGTGAGGGCGGCCGGCGAATTATTCAACAGAATCCACGTGCGGACAATACCCTGCGGCAAAATATCCCGCACCGGGCAGGGAATTTACCTGAACGAAACGTGGCGCAGATTGAATGATTCCCGTGCCGCCCTAACCCTTGACATGGGACTAAATAAGAATCCAAACTGTTCGAAATAGAAATTCCGCATTACAGAAACTCCTCCGGAAACATCGAATCAAGTCGGCGCCTGCCGATGGTCAAGGGTGTTCAGCGCCGGGGGAGCCGGTCCCAACTGAAAGCTGACACCCGTGCACCCACAGTCTTCCCAGGACTTCCTGGCGGCCTTCAACGCCGCTTCCTTCGAGGAGGCACAGGCGCTCCTGAAACCCTGCGTGGACATTCCCCGGTGGGCTTCCGAAATCTCCTTCGCCCGTCCCTTCGCGACGCCGGCAGAACTGCTCTCCTTCGCGGAACTGGCAGCCCCCGACTGGACCGAAGCAGAGATCGACGGAGCCCTGGCCCACCATCCGCGCATCGGTGAAAAGGCCGCCGGCAGCGGCAGCGAAGCCAGGATGTCCCGCAGCGAGCAGGCCGGTGTCTCCACTGCCGCGGACGTCCAGGAGCGGCTCCTGGCCGGAAACCGTGCCTATGAGGAACGCTTCGGCCGGGTCTTCCTGATCCGGGCCGCTGGACGCAGCGCCGAGGAAATCCTGGCCGCCCTGTCCGAGCGCCTGGACAACACCGCCGAGGACGAACTCGAGGTCACCGCCTCCCAGCTGCGCGAAATCGCCATCCTCCGACTGGAAGGGCTCCTAACGCCATGACAAGCCAGATCACCACCCACGTCCTGGATACAGCCGCGGGCCGCCCGGCCCAGGGGGTCCATGCATCGCTGCAGGTCCTGGGAGAACTCGACTGGCGGGAGCTCGCCGTCGGCGTCACTGACAGCGACGGGCGGATCACGAATCTGGGGCCCGAGCGGCTCCAGGGCGGGACCTACCGGATCGAATTCGCGACCGGACCCTACTTCGAAGCCTCCGGAACGCCGTCGTTTTTTCCTTCCGTCGCACTGACGTTCGTCGTGGCGGACACCGGGGAGCACTACCACGTGCCCCTTTTGCTGAGCCCGTTCGCCTATTCCACCTACCGAGGAAGCTGAGCCATGACCTCAACAACGCACACTGCCGGAGCCGGCGGAGCGGAAACTGCCCGAATCGTGCTCGGACCCAACCAGTACGGCAAAGCCGAGGTCCGGCTCGTGAAGGTCACCCGTGACACGGCCAGGCACAGCATCGAAGACCTCAGCGTCACGTCGCAGCTCCACGGCGATTTTGAAGCCGCGCACACGGAGGGCAACAACGCCCACGTCGTCGCCACGGACACCCAGAAGAACACCATCTATGCCTTCGCCCGCGACGGGGTCAGCTCTCCGGAGGCCTTCCTGCTCCGGCTCGCCGAGCACTTCACCTCCGGATTCGACTGGGTGAGCGGCGGACGCTGGGCCGCCGAGCAGTACTTCTGGAACCGGATCAGCGACCACGACCATGCCTTCGCCAAAGACAAGAGCGAAGTCCGTACCGCAGTCCTGCTGGCCGAAGGTTCCGGCCGGCACCTGGTGGCCGGTATCTCCGGCCTCACCGTCCTGAAGACCACGGGCTCGGAGTTCCATGGCTTTCCGCGGGACCGCTACACCACCCTCGGCGAGACAACGGACCGGATCCTGGCGACCGACGTCAGCGCCAAATGGCGCTACGGCTCGGTGGACGGCATCGACTTCAATGCTTCCTACGCCTCCGTGCGGCAGCTGATGCTGGACGCTTTCGCGAACACGCATTCCCTGGCGCTGCAGCAGACCATGTTCGAGATGGGCAAGGCCGTGCTGGCTGCCCATCCGGAAATCGAAGAGGTCCGGCTCTCGCTGCCGAACAACCACCACTTCCTCGTAGACCTTGAGCCGTTTGGCCTGGACAACCCGGGCGAGGTGTTTTTCGCCGCGGACCGCCCGTACGGGCTGATTGAAGCTGCGGTCCAGCGCGAAGGCAGCACCGGGACCAGTCCGGTGTGGAACACGATTGCAGGATTCTGCTGATGCGCCGCCGTAACGCCGAGGCCGGGAAGCCGTCGGGCCGGGGCGGGAAGCCGGCCCGGCCGGAAGATGAAGTCCTGCCGCTGGGGAGCACCTTCGCCTACGGGTTCCAGCACGTGCTGACCATGTACGGCGGAATCATCGCTCCGCCGCTGATCATCGGTTCGGCAGCGGGGATGGACTCGGCGGACATCGGCCTGCTGATCGCCGCCTGCCTTTTTGTCGGAGGTGCGGCAACGCTGCTGCAGACTCTCGGGGTTCCGTTCTTCGGGTCCCAGCTTCCGCTGGTCCAGGGTGTTTCCTTCGCCGGCGTGGCCACCATGACGGCCATCCTCAGCGGGGGCGGAGGTATCCAGGCGGTCTTCGGTGCCGTGATAGCCGCATCGGTCATCGGCCTGCTGATCACCCCGATCTTCGCCAAAGTCATCCGCTTCTTCCCGCCGGTGGTCAACGGCGTCGTGATCACCACGATCGGCCTCACGCTGATGCCGGTAGCCGCGAACTGGGCGATGGGCGGCAGCGCCCAGGCCGAGGACTACGGCAGTGTGTCCAACATTGGGCTGGCCGCCCTGACTCTGGCGGCCGTACTGCTGCTCAGCAAGCTCGGCAGCGGCACCATCTCGCGGCTGTCCATCCTCCTTGCGATCGTGTTCGGCACGCTGTTCGCCGTCGTCATTGGCAAAGCCGACTTCTCCGGCGTCGGGGAGGGGCCGGTCTTCGCCCTGCCCACCCCGTTTGCGTTCGGCATGCCGACGTTCGAGGTCGCGGCCATCATCTCGATGTGCATCGTCATCCTCGTGACACTGACGGAAACGACGGCGGACATCCTCGCGGTCGGCGAAATCGTGGACACGAAGGTCGATTCCAAGCGGATTGCCAACGGGCTGCGGGCGGACATGCTCTCCAGCGCCCTCTCGCCGGTTTTCAACTCCTTCACCCAGAGCGCGTTCGCCCAGAACGTCGGCCTGGTGGCGATCACCGGAGTCAAGAGCCGCTTTGTGGTCAGCGCCGGCGGCCTGATCCTGGTGATCCTGGGCCTGCTGCCGGTCCTGGGCCGGGTTGTTGCCGCGGTGCCGACGCCGGTCCTCGGCGGCGCCGGAATCGTCCTGTTCGGCACGGTTGCCGCCAGCGGAATCCGCACCCTGGCGAAGGTGGACTACAAGAACAACATGAACCTGATCATCGTCGCAGCCTCGATCGGCTTCGGTATGATCCCCATCGCGGCACCGGCGTTCTACGACCAGTTCCCGTCCTGGTTCAGCACCATCTTCCACTCCGGCATCAGTTCCGCCGCCGTCATGGCGATCCTGCTCAACATCCTTTTCAACCACATCAAGGCCGGCAACCCCGAGGATCCCAGTGTCTTCGCGGAAGCGCCGGTGCGGGTCATCCGCACCGAGCAGCTGCGGATGCTCCGGGAAGGGGACCACATCAAGGACGGGAAACTGCTCGACGCGGAGGGCCAGGAAATCGCCGTCGTCACACCGGGGCAGGAACAGAACCAACCTGAAGTGAAGTAATCGTTGTCACATGCATACTGCCCCCGTTGGGATAACGCCGGGGCGGGAAAGTAGGCTCATTCCATGGCCCCATTCCGTAACAGCCGCGCTGCGGCGCTGCCCGCGAAACTTTCCCGCTCCTGGCTCCTGGCCTCCGCCGCGGACGAAGCGAATTTTGCGCCCGCCCTGGCATCGGAAGCCGACTCGGTCGTCTTCGACATGGAGGACGCCGTACCAGCCGCCGGCAAGGCAGAGGCGCGGGAACGGGTCGTGGAGGCGCTCTCCACGGGCATGACGGCCTGGGTGCGTGTCAACGGCATCGAGACCGAATACTGGGCCGACGATCTCGCGGCGCTCTCCAAGGCACCGGGCCTGCGCGGCGTCATGCTGGCCATGACCGAGAAGCCTGAGCAGGTAACCCACACGGCGATGCGGCTGCAGGCCGGCACTCCGGTGCTCGCCCTGGTCGAATCGGCCCTGGGCATCGAAAATGCGACGGCGATCGCCAGCGCCCCGGGCACCTTCCGGCTCGCCTTCGGCGTGGGCGACTTCCGCCGCGACACCGGCGCCTCCGATGATCCGATGGCGCTGGCCTATGCCCGCTCCAAGCTGGTGGTGGCCTCCCGCGTGGGGCAGCTGCCGGGCCCGATCGACGGACCGACGCCCGGAACCCTCGGCGAAAAGCTGCTGGACGCGTGCAAGGTCACGGCCTCCATGGGCATGACCGGCAAACTCTGCCTGATGCCCGAAGCTGCGGACACCATTAACAAGGGGCTCTCGCCCAGTGAGTCCGAGATTGTCTGGGCGCACGAACTGCTGGACGCGCACGCTGCCGGCGCCGTCGTCGGCGATGGGTCCTACCTGCCGCGGCTGGCGCGTGCCCAGAAGATTTCCTCGCTGGCCGACTCGTACGGTCTCTGGAACGCCTAGCCTTCCGAACGCAGGAAGCCGCAGTCCGTGCCCTTAGGGTGCGGACTGCGGATCTTTAATGGGTGTTGACGCTTGAGGGGGCCAGGGCGCCGGCAGTCAAGATGTGGGCCGAGTGCTGGAAGCCCCTGAGCCGGCGCCGCCGCCTTGCCGTGAGCTCTGGTTTCCGGTCCTCTGTTGCTGCAATAACGCAGCTATGGAAGGGGGTCGGCCATTCATTGCTGCAATAACGTTGTTGTCGGACCCTGAAAGCGGCGTTACTGCAGCAAAGGATGTAGGGGAGTACCTCTAAGCAGCGTTATCGCAGCAATGGATGGATCCAGGCCGCAGGGGGTCCGGCCGCCCGGGCAGCAGGACGCCGGCGCGGACCCGGTCAGCCGTCCAGGCCAGCCAGCAGCTCCAGCACACTTCCGGTCAGGGCGTGCGCGTAGTCTTCGTCGTAGTCCGGGGAGCTGATGTCGGCGAAGAAATGGGAGCTGCCCGGATAGAGGATGAGCTTGACGGCCGCGGCGTCGACCGAGTTTCCCCCGCCCCAGGAGCCGCCTGACTCCGTAAAGACGGAATCGACCAGGTTCACGGCGGCGTCGAGGTCGCCTTCTTCCACGAAGACCGGGTCCTCCGCCATGGCGTGGATCTGCAGCGGTACACCCGCGGGCCAGGCGTCAGCGTAGGTGCCCGGAGGAACGCAGCCGCTGACCAGCACCGCAGCGCGGGCACCGGCGCGGGTCTGGGCCAGGCGCTGTGCAGGCATCACCCCGAGGGAAAACCCCACATAGACAAGATCGGCCGGCAGCCGTTCGGCGATCCGTACGCCCAGGGACTCGATGACGTCGAAGCCGATTTCTTCGGCGTATGCCCGGCCCGTTTCGAGGCTGCCGAACGTGCGTCCGTCATACAGGTCCGGAGCGGTGACAGTATGGCCGGCGTCCCGCAGCAGGTCCGCCACCGCATCCATTCCCGGGGTCAGCCCGAGTTCGTGGTGGAACAGCAGGACATGGGACACGTCCGGCTCCTAGCGTTCAACCAGGATGCCGTCTTCATCGGCGTACAGGACAGCGCCGGGGCGGAACATCACGCCGCCGAACTCCACGGGAACGTCCACTTCGCCAACGGAGTCCTTCGCGCTCTTGCGCGGGTTGGAGCCGAGCGCCTTCACGCCCAGGGGAAGCTTGGCAACGGCGGCCCGGTCGCGGATGGGTCCGTTAATGACGACGCCGGCCCAGCCGTTTGCGACGGCGGCCTCCGCAATCATGTCCCCCATCAGGGCGGTGTTCAGCGACCCGCCGCCGTCAACCACCAGCACAGCGCCGTTTCCCGGGGAGTTCAGCGTGGACTTCACCAGTCCGTTGTCCTCCAGGCAGCGGATGGTGCGGACCGGGCCGGTAAACCGGGTGTGTCCGCCGAGGTCCTGGAACTGCAGGGACACCGAAGCCAGTGCCTCGCCGTGTTCGTCATAGAGGTCTGCTGTGCTGGTTTCCATGGCACATACTGTGCCACACGGCACACGTGTTACGCGGAAGCCACCGTGCGGTGACGGCGTCTGCGCGGGACCAAAGGTCAGCCGCGCTTGGCGGAGGCCTGCTCCTTGAGCAGATCCACGATGTCCAGGAGCTCTTCCACCGGGCCGGACGTGGGTGAGTTCTTATCCTGCGGCCAGCCGCCGGGCAGCCCTTCGTTGTAATAGAGTCCGTCACCCAACAGCATGATGGCGCGGGCTGTCGCACGGTCGCCGACCTCGGCGACCACCAGGTCGAACCAGTCGCGGTGGATTTGCTGCAGCAGCTCGGAAGCAGCGGCGTCGTTGGCCTGCGCCAGCCGCACGGCGCCGATGAGCGCGCGGTCCAGGTCGCTTCCAACGTAGAGGGACTCGCGGACGAGGAAGCGGGCGGGCCCGTCAGGAGCTGTCCGCATGTCTTCCAGCTCCTTGGCGGCGAGCAGGCGCAGCCGGTCCAGGAGGCCTGCGGCCAGGGCTTCCTTGTTCTTGAAGTGGTAGAGCAGCCCGCCCTTGGAGACTCCGGCCAATGCCGTCACTGCGTCCAGGGTGGCTCCGCGGGGACCTTCGTTGATCAGCAGTTCCTCATAGGCGGACAGGACGCGGTCCCGTGCGGATGTCTGTGCAGGCATGGCTTTACGGTACGGCATCGGCTGCTGTACAGTCTAGACGGTACAGTAACGTGCGGGTGGCTCCCCGGCGTCCGCCTGTACGTCTATGTCACCCCAACTTTTTGGCAGGCACAGCCCTGCCCGCATCCAAGGAGGAATTGTGCCTGCGGTACAGGAACGGCCCGTGCTCCAGCGAGCTGGAAAGCGTGAATGGCTGGGACTGGCGGTGCTTATGCTCGTGGTCCTGCTGGTTGCGGTCGACAACACCGTGCTCAGCTTTGCCGTCCCCTCACTTTCCCGTGCCCTGGCGCCCACCGGGACGGAGCTGCTGTGGATCATTGACATCTATGCGCTGATCCTCGCCGGCCTCCTGGTGCCGATGGGCAGCCTGGGGGACAGGTTCGGGCGGCGGAAGCTGCTTATGATCGGCACGGCCGGGTTTGGACTGGTTTCTGTCGTTGCAGCATTCGCACCGTCCGCCGAGGCGCTGATCGGTGCCCGTGCGCTGCTCGGGTTCTTCGGAGCCATGCTGATGCCTGCAACCCTGTCCATCATCCGGAACATGTTCGTGGTGCCGGGCCAACGCCGGATCGCCATCGCGGTCTGGGCTGCCGGCTTCTCCGGCGGCGCGGCCCTGGGGCCGATCGTCGGCGGCACCCTGCTGGAACACTTCTGGTGGGGTTCGGTCTTCCTCCTTGCCGTCCCGGTGCTGATCCCGCTGCTGGTCTTCGGGCCGCGCCTGCTGCCGGAGTCCCGGGATCCGTTGCCCGGCAAGATTGATCCCCTGAGCATCGTGCTGGTCATGGCCACCATGTTCCCGCTGGTCTACGGCATCAAGTCCATCTCCACGCACGGGCTGGATGCCTACTCCCTGGTGCCGATGGCGGCTGGCCTGCTCTTCGGTGCTGCCTTTGTGCGCCGCCAGCTGCGCCGGCCCGAGCCGATGCTCGACGTCCGGCTCTTCCGCAACCCCGTCTTCAGTGGTTCCATTTCCGCGAACCTGCTCAGCGTCTTCGCCCAGGTGGGCTTCATCCTCTTCCTCTCCCAGCACCTGCAGCTGGTCCTGGGGCAGACGCCCCGTGAGGCAGGCCTGATGATGCTGCCCGGCCTGATGCTCACGATCGTGGCCGGCTTGGCTGTTGTCCGGGTGGTGCGCAGGGTGCGCCCGGCCTACGCGGTGGCAGGCGGATTGGCCTTCAGCGCCGTCGGCTACAGTGTGGTGCTGCTGACCGGCCACAACGAAAGCCCGCTGGGCCTGGTGATCGCCTTTATGCTGCTGGGCATCGGCGTCGGCTCTGCCGAGACCATCTCCAACGACCTGATTCTGGGCAGCGTACCGCCGGCCAAGGCCGGTGCCGCGTCTGCCATCTCCGAAACGGCGTATGAAGTCGGCGCCGTGCTCGGTACCGCCGTACTGGGCAGCATTCTCACCGCCGGCTACCGCAACGGCATTGCACTGCCTGGCGGCATGGATCCGGCAGCGGCCTCCGCCGCGTCGGAGACCCTCGGGGGTGCCGTGGAAGCCGCCAAAACCCTGCCGGGTCCGCAGGCCGCGGAGCTGCTGTCCTCAGCCCAGGCTGCGTTCGACTCCGGTGTGGTGGCGACGTCGCTGATCGGCATTGTGCTGATGGTGGCCGCTGCGGTCGGCGCCGTGTTCACGCTGCGCCGGGTTGCCGCAGACAAGGATGCGGTGCACGACGGCGGTGCTCCCGCCGCACCAGGTGCCGCACCGGCAGCGGCTCTTTCCGCGCCCGGCGGGGTTACCGCTGAAGATGGCTCCGCTGACCGGGATGCCCAGGCCGAACTCGCAGGGAGCGGCGCCTGCCCGGCTCCCCGCTAAGGCAGATCTGCCGGTTATTCCTTTTCCGGCGGATGGACGATCAGCACGGGGCAGTGGGCATGGGCTGCAGCTGCGGAACTGACTGAACCAAGCAGCAGTCCCGCAAAGCCGCCCCTGCCCCGGCTGCCGACCACCAGCATTTCCGCGTTCCTGCTGGCTTCCACCAGCACCTGCACCGGCTGGCCGGACACAGCGAGTTTGGTGAGCCCTTCGGGAACGTCATCGCCGAACGCCTTCAGTATGGACTCGTTCAAGGCCTCTTCTGCATCCACCCTCGGCGACCACTCAGCAGATGCCACCGGGGCGGTCAGTGCGATGGGATGGCTCCAGACCGTTACGGCCTCAATCCGGCACTGCAGGAGCTCCGCCAGCCGGCGCGCTGTTTGCAGTGCCACGATTGACAGGGCGGAACTGTCCACGCCCACCACGATCAGCTTGCGTCCGTTGGTTGTCATGGTTCGTGTTCCCGTCTGTCCGCTGCGGATCGAACTCCTGCAGAAAGTCTGCCGCTCGCGCCGGGTTTTTCCTAGACCCGGCCTTGTTCGTACTACCGGCAGGTGCCCGCCAACGACTCCACGCTCCCGAGCCGCCGGACTGTTCCTCACCCGTCAGCGGCATTCCGCGTAGACTGATCGGACCATGCGACACATGAACAAGTACCGCACGCCCATTGTCTGGCTCCTGATTATCGGCCTGGTTGGCAGCATCAGCGTCGGCTTCCTCGGGCTCTTTTTCTAAAGCCTCCAGTACCTCTTTTCCGCCCGCCCACCGTCCGGGCCACAGGCCGGGTTTGCCCGCCGCTGCCATCCCCCAATAGGATACTAAGCATGCTTACCTAATGTAGGCGGCCGCGAGTTGCGGCTCCATATCCATGCACAATGGGAAGTGGGGAAACTTAATGGCCAACGGAAACACTTCGGACCAGTACACGTTCCAGGATCCGGTCAACCGGTATCCCTCGGTCAGTCCGCCCAAGCAGGACCAGCCCGAGCCCGGCCTCGATGCCGACCTCGAGCCCAAGACAGACCGCGGCGAGGACTCCTACCGCGGAACCGGTCGGCTTCAAGGCCGCAAGGCGCTGATCACCGGTGCAGACTCCGGCATCGGCGCGGCAGTGGCTATCGCCTTCGCCCGGGAAGGCGCCGACGTCGCGCTTTCCTACCTGCCGGAGGAAGAGGAAGACGCCGCCAGGGTCATTGAGGTCATCAAGGGTGCCGGCCGCACCGCCGTCGCGCTTCCCGGCGACCTCCGTGACGCCGGGTACTGCATCCAGGTGGTGCAGGACGCCGTAGACGGCCTGGGCGGCTTGGACATCCTGGTCAACAATGCCGGCAAGCAGGTTGCCGTGGAGAACCTTGAAGACCTCAGCGACGAACAGCTGGATGACACCTTCAAGACCAACATCTACTCCTTCTTCCGGGTGACCAAGGCTGCGCTGCCGCATCTCCCGGCCGGTTCGAGCATTATCAACTCGACGTCAATCCAGGCCTACAGTCCGTCCCCGCACCTGCTGGACTACGCCAGCACCAAGGCTGCGATCAACAACTTCACCAAGGGCCTGGCCCAGCAGCTGGCGCCCAAGGGCATCCGCGTGAACGCTGTGGCTCCCGGTCCGTTCTGGACCCCGCTGCAGGTTTCCGACGGACAGCCCAAGGACGCCTTGCCGGAGTTCGGCAAGGACACGCCCCTTGGCCGCGCCGGCCAGCCTACCGAGCTTGCACCGGCCTACGTCTTCCTGGCATCCCCGGAGTCCAGCTACGTGGTGGGTGAAACGCTCAACGTCAACGGCGGAATGCCTTCGCCGTAAGTTCCGGATAGAGAAGCCGGCCCCGCATCGCGCGGGGCCGGTTTTTTTGCGTTCAAGACACAGCGGCCTGTCCATGAATAACAGGCAACTGGAGTCAAGTTCCCAGCGGCTTATCTAAACGGAGGCCTCAGGTTGGGCGTCACGGCCAAAGACAGTCCATTCGCCCGGTCCTAGTGTGATGCATAGATCGGCTGCACCACCGGTCACGCGCCGCCGGCGCAGTGGCCGTTATTCGCCTTCCGGCTGCCCGCTGCACAACCCATGCGAGAGGACCTGGCATGCACGCCACCCTAGGAACCATTGACACAGCACCTGTTCATAACGGGCACGGTGCCAGCCGCGACGAGTACTCGGAACGCGCCTATCAGGCCGGCGCCCGTTACCTCGCCGCCGTAGATGAAATCCTGGGAACGGTCCGGGCCGGCCGTGAGGACCGCACGCTATATTGCTAATCCCATGGACGCCCGCCCTGTGCACCCGTGTTCCTCCTGGCTTGGGCGAACATCAAGACCTTCTTTGCAGCACGACCACCATCCATTATTCGAACCCCAGCTAATGAGGGAAAGACAGATGACTACCGACGCACTGACAACCGAACTTGAACCGAGCGATCTCATTGATTTCGATGCCCTGCTCTCTCCCGACGAACTGAAATTGCGGAACCAGGTCCGGGCGTTTGTCCAGGCGGAAATAAAACCGAACATCGCGGCTTGGTACGAAGACGCGCACTTTCCTCTGGAGATCGTCCCCAAGATGGCCAAGCTTGGCCTGCTGGGAATGCATCTGAACGGTTATGGCTGCGCCGGGCGTTCCGCAGTGGAATACGGATTGGCCGGGGCGGAACTGGAAGCCGGGGACTCCGGGCTGCGGACTTTCGTCTCGGTCCAGGGCTCGCTGGCCATGTCCGCCATCCACAAACACGGCTCGGAAGAACAAAAGAAGCAGTGGCTGCCGGCCATGGCTGCAGGCCAGGCCATCGGGTGCTTCGGCCTCACTGAACCCACAGCGGGTTCCGACCCCTCCAGCATGACCACCTTTGCCCGCCGCGACGGCGATGACTGGGTGCTCAACGGTACCAAGCGCTGGATCGGTCTGGCATCCGTAGCGCAAGTGGCCGTGATCTGGGCGCAGACCGAGGGCGGTATTCGGGGATTCGTGGTCCCCACTGAGACCCCCGGATTCACCGCCACCCCGATTGAACCGAAACTCTCTATGCGGGCCTCGATCCAGTGCGAAATTGAACTGACTGAAGTGCGCCTGCCCGCTGAGGCCGTCCTTCCCGGCGCCGTAGGCCTCAGGGGACCCTTCTCCTGCCTGAACGAGGCCCGTTACGGCATTATCTGGGGTGCCATGGGTGCGGCACGGGACGCCTTTGAGGATGCACTGGCCTATGCCCAGACGCGGATGCAGTTCGAGAAACCGCTGGCCGGGTATCAGCTGACCCAGCAGAAGCTGGTGGACATGGCCCTGGAGATCAACAAAGGATTCCTGCTGGCGCTGCACATCGGACGCAAGAAAGACGCCGGGACGCTGGGCCTCCACCAGATCTCTCTGGGCAAGCTGAACAACTGCCGGGAGGCGATCGCCATTTGCCGGGAAGCCCGGACAATACTGGGCGGGAACGGCATCACCTTGGACTACTCTCCGCTGCGTCACGCGAACAACCTGGAATCCGTTCGGACCTATGAGGGAACCGACGAGGTGCACACGCTGATTCTGGGCAACAAGCTCACCGGCGTCCCGGCCTTCCGCTAGAGATATCTGTGCAGTCGAACTGTGCCCTTGGATGAAATGAGGTGTTCGGACCCAACAAACCGGCCCCGGCATGATGCCCCGGGGTCGGATTGTTGGGTTGCCCTACGTGGTTCGGGGCTCCGGGGTGAACTTGGCGCGGTCCACCCGGCGGTGGAAGCGCATGCCGGCCAGTCCGCCCAGAATGGCGCCGATGAGGCTGACCACCACGGTAGCCAGGAGCGCCAGCCAGGTTCCGGCGCTCACGTCGCCCAGGTCCTGGGGCAGGGATGCCACAGTGTTCAGCTGGGTGAGGCTGCGGATGTCATCGTTCAGGATCAGGCCCAGGATGATGACGACGGCGGCGGCCACCAGCGCCCAGAGCCACACGGCCACACCCTGCTTGGCTCCGTTGAACCGTGCCATCCGCCCTGCGACGTAGCCGCCGGCGTAGTAGGCGAGCAGCAGGACAGCCAACGTGATGATCGCTCCGACCAGGTTGGCGGACTGGTTGGAGGTGACCTGGTCGAGGGCGGCGCCCAGGTCGCTGTCAGTCGAGACGCCGACTGCAGCACCAATGGCTGCGGCCAGGGCGGAGAGGAGCACCACCATGCCGGTGGCGGTCAGCCACCCGAAGAACGCAGCGCCGAACTTGATGCCGCCGAAGCGCTCGCGTTCTGCCGCCAGCAGCGCTTCCCGGTTCGGCATGACAGGTTGCTCTGCGGCCTGGTGGCGGCCGTCGTGTCCGTCAGTCCGGTGGGCGGTGCCGTCCGGGTCCCTGGTGCCGGTGGCGCCGGTGTTCAGCGCTTCCGTGTCATTGGTGCCGGAACTGCCTGAATTGCCGGTGGTTTCGGCGCGGCCGGTGTGTTCCCCGCGCGAAGGTGTCTCCAGCCGGCGGGTGACGTCCGGCTCGTTGTCGGTGCTGGATGGGCGGGGCGATGCGGTGCCCGCGTCCTCGCGGGAAGGGGTTTCGTCTGCCTGCCGGCGGCGGGGTTCACCCGCAGCGGTGCTGCCTGATTCGGTACTCATCTGCTTCTCCTGTTGCCGTTGGGGGTGCCGGACTGAAGGTGATGACTTCATAAGTAACCTTACTGTAGCGTCAGTTGTCTGGTTTCTGCCTCCGGGCCCGCCGCGTGGAAGACTTGGCCGCATGGATACGGACCTCATCATCACCCTCGTCGCCGGCCTGCTGATCGCCGTGGGTGTGGCAGGAATTGTGGTGCCTGTGCTTCCCGGCAGCATCCTGATTCTCTTGGCGTTCCTGGGCTGGGCCATTGGTGTCAGCAGCGGCGCCGGCTGGTGGTCGTTCGCTTTCGGAGCCCTGTTCGCGCTGACGGGGCTGTCCGCCAGTGCTGTCCTGACCGGCAGGAAGCTGAAACAGCGGCAAATCCCCAACCGTTCCGTGCTGATTGGTCTGGCTGCGGGCATTGCCGGGATGTTCTTTATTCCGGTGGTGGGGCTGATCGTCGGGTTTGCCGGCGGGCTCCTGCTCAGCGAATACGCCCGCCAGCGCAGCTTCCCGGCAGCGGCGTCGTCCTCCTGGGCTGCACTGAAGGCCACTGGACTGGGAATGCTGGTGGAACTTGGGCTGGCGCTCGCGGCCGGAACGGCGTGGATCATCGGCGTCTGGATCCACTTCGCCACGCGTTAGCGGCTCACATCATTCCGCGGCAGGCCGTTTTGGCCGGTAGGTACGTCCTTTTCCCCGGCCCGAGATGATGACGCCCACCGACTGGGCCGCCGCCGAATAGACCTATCCTGCGGGCGGTGAAACGAACTCCGCAAGGGCAGCAAGCTGGCCCAGCCGTGCCTCGGGCTGCAGGTACATCATGTGTCCGGCTTCGTAATAGTGGTGGGTGAAGCGCGCGCGGGCTGCGCCGGTCAGGCGCATGTGTGCCCAGACGTACTCCGCGGCGTAGTGGGGCGTGGCGCCGTCGTAGTAGCCGTAGTCCACATGCACCCGCAGGGTCGGGTTATGTGCCATCAGCCGCTCCAGGGTCTGCGTGACGTCTATCGGCACGCCCTCGAAATCCTTGTAGCTCCACGGCTGGACCCGGCCGGTCAGGACTTCATACGGAAGGTCGTTTTCGTAGCCGAGCTCAGCGCGGACGTAGTGGTTGATCGCCGCGGAGTACGGACCGTTGATCGCAGCCAGGCTGGGATCGTCCCAGTTCACGGAGGCCTGCGGGTCTTCGGCCGGAGCCGTGAAGCGCCCGTCGATCCGTCCCACGGCCAGCTCCTGCCCGCGGAGAAGTTCAGCGGAGAACTGGGCGTAGTCCCAGCGCAGGTTGGTGCGGCGGATGAACCCTGGGTCCAGGGTGGTGAGCTCGGCCAGCCGCTGCACCGCGGCGTCGAACTCTTCCTCGGTCAGGCGGGAGCCCTGGCTGAGGGCATACCCATAGTCCCTTGCCGCGTATTCCTCCGCGTCGCGGACCACATCGGCCAGCTCCCTGCCTGGATGCCTCCCGTGATAGTGCGCGATCGCCGCGTAGGTGGGCAGGTGCAGGGCGTAGGGCGTGTCCACGCCGGGGGCGAACATGAGGGTGCCCATATTCAGGACGGTGGAGATGAGGCCAAGCCCGTTGACGGACATCCCGTAGGCATCGAAGAGGCGGCCGGCGACGGCGACGGCGCGCAGCGTGCCGTAGGACTCGCCCACCAGGTACTTCGGGCTCAGCCAACGGTTGTTCCGGGTGGTCCAGAGCCGGATGACTTCCGCCACCAGGTCGCGGTCCTGCTCGAAGGCGTGGAACTCGTCCGCGGCGTTCCCGTCCACCACACGGGAGAATCCGGTGTTGACCGGGTCGATCATGACCAGGTCGGCGTGTTCCAGCAGGGTCTGCGGATTGTCGACCAGCCCGTAGGGGGCGGCCGTGAGGTTACCGGCGTCGCCCGAATCCACCAGGCGCGGCCCCAGCAGGCCCAGATGCAGCCAGACCGAAGAGGAGCCCGGACCGCCGTTGAAGGCGAAGACGACGGGACGCGGATTGGGGGAGCTGCCGGCGTCGTCGCGGTCCGCCGTGTAGGCGGCGAGGAAGATTTCCGCCTTCGGCTGGAACCCGTCCGCTTTGCCGTCAGTGGTTCCTTCCCGCCGGAACACGATCCGGCCCGTGGTGGTGGTGTAGGCGAGGCCGGAGGGGAGGACATGCCGGCGCACCGAAAGATCATCGCTGACCTGCGCGGGTCCAACCGGGTCCTTGGCGGCACCGGCAGGGTCGGTGCCGGCGGGCTGCGGGCCGGCGGACTGAGGCGAGGCGGGCTGCTGGGAAGACATACGCCAAGACCAGTTCGTCACAAAACGTTCATGATGAGCACTTTCTTGTGTCGCAGCTCACAGGGACCCTATAGTGCTCGTAGTTCTTTATCTGAAGCATGTGTTCGATTATCGGATTCACAGCGTGGCTGAAACATTCAGCCACCACCCGTCACATAGGAAATAAAAGATGTGTCGGGAGTCACACTGTGGATATTGTGTATCGACTGGTTACCGACCGTTCTTTCAGTTAATGCCGCCCAGCCAAAAACAACGGAGTTTCAATGACTACACAAAGCGCGTCTGCTGCCCCGTCCCAGCGGATGAGCCGGGAAGAACGCAAGGTCCTTGCGGGCACCCTGGTTGGCACCACTATCGAGTGGTACGACTTCTTCATCTACGCCCAGGCTGCCGGCCTGGTACTCGCCACCCTGTACTTCGCTCCCCTGGGTGAAGGCACCGCTCTGGCGCAGATCGTCTCCTGGGCCACCATCGGCATCAGCTTCCTGTTCCGCCCGCTCGGCGCCATCGTCGCCGGACACCTGGGTGACAAGCTGGGCCGCAAGAAGATGCTCGTCTTCACCCTGATCATGATGGGTGCCGCAACGGCACTGATTGGCGTCCTGCCGACCTATGCCCAGATTGGCGTTGCTGCTCCGGTCCTGCTGCTGGTGCTGCGCATCCTGCAGGGCTTCTCCGCCGGCGGCGAATGGGGCGGCGCTGCCCTCCTCTCGGTCGAGCACGCTCCGATCAACAAGCGCGGCTTCTTCGGTGCGTACCCGCAGATCGGCGTGCCCATCGGCATGATCCTGGCGACCTTCGTGATGTTCGTGCTCACCAGCATGATGACTGAGGAGCAGTTCCTCGAGTGGGGCTGGCGTGTGCCGTTCCTGCTCTCCGTTGTCCTCATTTTCGTGGGCTACTTCATTCGCCGGTCCGTGGATGAAAGCCCTGTCTTCAAGGAAATGCAGCAGCGTAAGAAGGAATCTTCCGCTCCGCTGGGTCAGCTGTTCAAGTACAACTCCCGCGAAGTCATCCTTGCGGCACTGATCTTCATCGCCAACAACGCCGCCGGTTATCTGGTCATCGCGTTCTTCGCCTCCTACGCCGGCAAGACCCTGGGCATGGAGCGTCCCGCAGTGCTGCTGGCCACCACGGTCGGTTCCTTCGGCTGGCTCATCTTCACGATGTTCGGCGGCATTCTCTCGGACAAGATCGGCCGTATCCGCACCTTCCAGATTGGCTACGCCTGGGTCTTCCTCTGGGCCATCCCGATGTTCCTGCTGATCGACACTGCCAACGTGGTGCTCTTCGGCCTGTCCATCTTCGTCCTGACGATCGGCCTGGGTCTGTCCTACGGTCCGCAGTCCGCGCTCTACGCCGAGATGTTCCCGGCCCGCGTCCGCTACTCCGGCGTCTCCATCGGCTACGCCATCGGTGCCATCCTGGGCGGCGCGTTCGCTCCGATGATCGCCGAGATGCTGCTCGGGGCCACCGGCTGGTCCGGATCGATCGGCATCTACATCATGGTCCTGTGCGTGATTTCCTTCATCGCCGTGAGCATGGTCAAGGAAACCAAGGGCGCAGACCTGGGGATCGAAGAATCCCACCGGGCTCCGCAGCCCAACTAGTCCCCCCACAAGCAGCACCGAGATAGCAGAAACTGCCCGTATGAAGCTTCATACGGGCAGTTTCTGTCTTTTCGATGAAAGGGGAGTGCGCTACCGGGTGAGGGTGCCGATCTCGTTGCCGGCGCCGTCGTACACCAGCAGCGTGTCCGCGGCAGGGACCGCGCTGACCGCCGAAGCCAGCCACTGGTCGACATCGGGACAGGCCATCATGGTCATGGCCACTTCCTTGAAGATCACTTTCCCCTCTTCAAGGGCCCATTGGCCCATCAGCCGGTTGCATCCGTCGGTGCCGGTGAGGCGTCCGTCTTCGTGCAGCTCCAGTGAAGGTTCGCGCGTATTCTCCGGGTTGCCCCAGGTTCCGGCCGCGCTTCCAGCGGCGGACGACGACGGCGAGGGCCCGCCGCTGCCGGAATCATCCGGAGAGGCGGGGGAGCCGGAGCCGCCAGGGTCGGCCGCGCAGGCCGCTGCACCCAGCAGCAGGGCCAGGGCCAGAAACGTAAACCGGGTGCGCATGGGAGCCTCCTAGAGCCAGTTCTTCCGTTTGAATGCCCCATAGAGCAGGATGCCGAGCAGGACCATCAGGGTCAGGGCCATGGGATAGCCGAGCGGCCAGTCCAGCTCCGGCATGTTCTGGAAATTCATGCCGTACACCGTCCCCACCAGGGTCGGAGCAAAGAGGATGGCCGCCCAGGAGGAGATCTTTTTGGTCTGTTCATTCTGCGCCACCGAAGTCTCCGCGAGCCGGTTCGAGGCCAGGGTGGAGCTGAGCGAGAGGGCGTTGTCCAGCAGCGAGCGGTACGCCGTGATCCGGTCAATCAGGCGCAGCACGTGGTCCAGCACGTCACCCAGGTTGTCCTTCAGCTCGGGCGGCACCCCGTACTTACCCGGATTCCGCTGCAGTTCGCCCACCACTGTTTCCAGTGGGCTGATGGCACGCTGGCAGCCGATAACTTCGCGGGAAAGCTCGTAGATACGCCGGGAAACTTCGGCATCGCCGCCGAAGAGCTCGTCTTCAATCTCGTCGATGTCGTTTTCCAGTCCCGCGGACACCGGTGCGTACTCGTCCACCACCTGGTCCAGGATGGCGTACAGCACCGCCTGCGGTCCCAGGGAGAGCAGGTCCACTTCCCGTTCCAGACGCTTGCGGACGCGGGCCAGGTCAGGGGACTCGGCGTGCCGGACGGTGACCACAAAGTTGGGGCCCACAAAAAGGTGCAGTTCGCCGATTTCCACGCGTTCGACGTCGTCCAGATAGCGGGCGGGGCGGAGCACCACAAAAAGCTGGTCACCGTACTGTTCCAGCTTGGACCGCTGGTGCCCGGCCAGGGCGTCCTCCACGATCAGCAGGTTCAGCCCAAACTCCTCGGCGACGGCCAGCAGTTCAACGTCATCCGGGCGGTAGAGCCCGATCCAGGCCATGCCGCCGCTTTCCCGGATGAGATCAAACGTCTCCTCGAGCGTCTCCGGGCTGTGCAGACGCTTCCCGTCCACATACACGGCGTTATCCACCAGGGTCACTGCTGCTCCTTTGTCGCTAAGCACGCTTACCAGATGAGCCTACGTCGCCCGGCGGCGCGGAGCGTCCATCTGCCCTCAGCCGGCGTCGAAGATTTCCCGATTGCGGGGCAGCCACGGCTCGCCGGTGCCCGGGCGGGCGAACGCGAGCGGCAGCCCGTGTGCCCGTTCCCAGTCCATGGAGTCGCTGGCCTGCACATGGACGTGCGGCTCGGTGCTGTTTCCGGAGTTGCCGCAGTTCCCGACCTGCGTCCCGGGAAGGACGGTGTCCCCGACAGCTACGGCCGTTGAACCGCGCCGCAAGTGGGCCAGCAGGATGTAGGCCCGGTCCGGCCCGGAACCGACCGCCAGCACCACATGGTTTCCGGCGATCCCGGCGGGGCCCTGCCGGACACGCTCCCGCTGCGAAAGTGCGTACCCGGCCAGGGACAGAGGTGAGCGGCGCGCCTCGTGGTCCGGTTCGCCGTCGTGCACTGCCGTGACAACCCCCGCAGCCGGCGCGAGCACCGGAACGCCGAACCCGGTGAAATCCTCCGGCGGCTCGGTGCCGAATGCCGCACGGAACGACGGCGGTGCGGAGCGTCCGCGCTCATCGACCGCGACGAAGTCGATCGCATAGGTGGTGCCGAACAGGTGGGTCCCGTGGCTGGGAACCCGATTCGCAGGGCTGTTCTGTACCGTCCAGCGGCCGGTGAAGGGGAGCTGGAGGAGCAGGGGGTCCATAGACTCAGGTTAGGGCGTCAGCAGTACTTTGACAGCACGGCGCTCATCCATGGCGCGGTAGCCTTCCGCCGCCTCCTCCAATGGAAGGGTCAGGTCGAACACGCGGCCAGGGTCGATTTCCCGGTCCCAGATCCGCTGGATCAGGTCCGGCAGGAAGCGCCGCACCGGGGCCGGGCCGCCCAGCATGTTGATTTCGGCAAAGAACAGTTCCATGCCCGGCAGGGCAACTTCGTAGGTGACGCCCACAAAGCCCATGTGTCCGCCTGATCGGGTGGAATGGATGGCCTGCAGCATCGACTCCTGGGTGCCCACAGCCTCCACAACGGAGTGCGCGCCCACGCCGTCGGTGAGTTCCTTCACTGCGGCCACGCCCTCGTCGCCGCGCTGGGACAGGATGTCCGTGGCGCCGAAGTAGCGGGCGAGTTCCTGGCGTTGGGGGTTGCGGCTCATGGCGATGATCCGCTCGGCGCCGAGTTCCCGTGCCGCCAGGACCGCCATCAGCCCGACGGCGCCGTCGCCCACCACAACGGTGGTTTTGCCCGGGCCGGCCTGTGCCGCGGTTGCGCCGAACCAGCCGGTGCCCAGCACGTCCGAGGCCGCCATGAGGGAGGGGATGAGGTCCGACGGGGGAGTGCCGGGGGTGGCCACGAGGGTGCCGTCCGCCAGCGGAATCCGGGCCAACTGCGCCTGGGTGCCGATGGCTCCCATCGGGATGGCGTTCACGCAGCGGCTCTGGAACCCGGCGCGGCAGATCACGCAGGTGTTGTCCGATGCCCAGAAGGAACCGACCACGAAATCTCCGGGCTTGACGGTCCGCACCTCGGCGCCGACTTCCTCGACCACCCCGATGTACTCGTGGCCCATGGCCGAGTCCTGGACTTTCTCCACGCCCCGGTACGGCCACAGATCCGAGCCGCAGATGCAGGTCGCTGCCAGCCGGATGACGGCGTCGGTGGGTTCTTCGATGGTGGGATCGGGCCGGTCTTCGGTGCGGACATCTCCGGGTGCATGCATTACTACGCCGCGCATGGTGCTCTCCTTCGCCGGTGGGGTGTTTCCAGCAGAGCACCTTTACGTCGGCGGGAACAGGCTTAAGCGGGTAGGGGCCGCCCCTGTTCGGGACGGCCCCTCAACCGGCTGTTGGCCGGTGCTAGAAACGGATCTTGCGGAGGTACCGGTAGCCCACCTCTGCAGTCTGCAGGGGAGTGACGTCCGGCTGGTCGTTTTCGACGATGTACTCCTTGGGCTGGTGGGCCCTGAAGATACGCCGGAAATCGATGGTTCCGGCGCCCAGGTCAGCGAAATCGCCGCTCGCTTCCCGGTCCTTCACGTGGTACTGCAGGGTCTCCTGCGGGGCCTCCCTGATCGTGTCGATAGCGAACTGGACGGGGTCGGCAGCACCTACCCCGACACCGCCCGTGACTGCCCAGTACAGGTCCACTTCCAGATGGACCAGCCTCGGATCAAGACGGCTCGTGAAGATGTCCCAGGGAGTGAGCCCGCCGCCCAGGTCCGTCGTGAACTCGTGGGCATGGTTGTGGTAGCCGTACTTGATGCCTGCCCGGCGCACGACGGCTGCTTCGGCATTCATCTGGTCCGCCCACCGGTACCAGTCGTCAGCGTTGGTTGACGCGAGGTACGGAACAACCATGTACTTCTGGCCGAGGGTGCGCGCATTGGAGATCTTGGTCTGCAGGGCCTCCGGCGTAGCGCTGATTCCCTCGTGGCTGGAAGTCGCCCGGATTCCCACGCGGTCCAGGGTCCTCTTCATCTCCCTGGCAGTGCGTCCGTACAGCCCGGCCAGCTCCACCCGGTTGTATCCGTAGCGGGCCAGCCTGGCGAAATTCTTATCAATCTCCGTACCGTTCATGATGGAGCGCAAGGTGTACATCTGAATGCTGATCTGTCCCGGGGGAACCGGACGGTTGCCTTTGTGGCCTGGCTTTCCATGGTGGCCCGGCTTGCCTTTGTGGGCCACTGCAGGAGCAGCGCCCATACCTGCGAGGCCAACGCCGACGCCAGCGGCCAATGCCCCGCGGATGAAATTGCGGCGGTCAACACCCTTCTTTTCAAGAGAACGGTTTAGTGCGCCTGTTGCGTCAAATCCGAAGCACATACTGTTGCCTTCCTGAGCGTTGGACGCATTTCCGCCGCCTCCGTCGGCACTGGCGAAAACACGTGCGGGTCACTGGGGAATTCACTGGGCCGATACGGATAGCTCATCGTCGCCGGCGAGCTATCCACATTTGATTCAGCACCAGCATTTAGGTAGATATGTCCGTTTTGTTGTCTGAAACCACTACCAGGCGCCCAGGCGTACCTTAGGGGTTTGGTCAGGAAAGCATGCCTGCTCTCCGCCGATCCTGTTGCAAGGCTGCGAGTGTGAAACACGAGCGGTGACTGGAAATGAGTCCGTCGCATGAGGCTATGGCGGGCTTTTGGTGTCTGTCAAGCAAAAGTCGCCGACAAGGGTGGGATAAGTTCAGCTAGGCGTTACTCAGGCCGGAAACCATGGCGTCAATGCGCTGGGGGGACATGGCATGGTGAATGGCCAGCATGCTTGCCCCCAGCACGCCGGCGTCAAGGCCGGAGCTGGAATGCACTATCTGCAGGTGCTGGGTGGCAAGGGGAATCGTTCGGGAGTACACCGTCTCCCGGATTCCGGCAATAAAGTGCTCACCGGCCAGTGCCATGGATCCACCAATGACAATCACCGAGGGATTGACGAGGCTGATGCACGCGGAGAGGACGTCCCCAACGTCGCGCCCGGCCTGCCGGACTGCGTGGATGGCCTCCGTGTTTCCGGCGCGGACCAGTGCCACGACATCCTCGCTGCCGCTGGCCTCCAGGCCCCGCTGCCGCAGCTTGGCGGCGATGGCAGGCCCGGACGCTATGGCTTCCAGGCAGTCAGTATTTCCGCAGTGGCACGGCACTCCGGTGCCGCCGTGTACGCGGATGTGCCCGATGTCCCCGGCAACTCCGTCCGCCCCGCGCTGCAGCATTCCGCTCGAGACGATGCCTGAGCCGATACCGGTGGCAACCTTGACGAACAACAGGTCATCTACCTCGGGCCAGGCCATATTGCGCTCGCCCAGGGCCATGATGTTCACGTCGTTATCTACCAGAACGGGGACGTGGAACCGCGACTGCAGGAATCCGGGTACGTTGTAGGCGTTCCAGCCCGGCATGATGGGCGGATTAATGGGCCGTCCGGTGCTGTGTTCCACCGGGCCCGGCAGGCCGATGCCCACCGCCAGGAGGTCTTCGGTTGACCGCCCGGTGGCAGCGAGCAGCTCGGAGCCTATTTCCACCACGGCTTCGAGGACGGTTTCCGGCCCCAGGGTGATCTCCATGGTCCGGGCGGACTGGGACAGCAGATGGCCGGTGAGGTCCGTAACTGCCACCTGGAGGTGCGACGCTCCGATGTCCACTCCCATGACAACCCGGCTGCCTGCCTTGAGGGCGATGCGTGACGAGGGGCGGCCGCCGGTGGACACGGCATCCTGGACGAACCCCACGAGCCCCAGGTCCATGAGTGCTTCGATCCGAAGGGTGACTGTCGAGCGCGCCAGCCCCATCTGCTCGGCCAGCTCGGACCGGGTCCGGGGTTTGCCGTCGCGAAGGATCTGGAAGAGCTCGCTCGCTCCGGAGGAGGCCAGCCCGCTGACGTTACTTATGTCACTCACCGACTCATTACAGCACAAAATGCGACGGAACTATTGACGTCAACTACTCCGCATGCCATGGGACCACCCGGTTCGGTTTGGTGCGCCCCGACGGTCCGTTCCGCCAGCCGGAGGCGCCGGGAATGAACGCAACTCCCGCGCTGGATTGTCAATGGTCGACTGAATGACGGTACCGCCAAGCGTGGATATATCGGAATACCTCATAAGTGCGTTGTTGCCTGACATTACCTATGTTAGGTTCCCTGTGACGGGCGTCTCACCCGAAGATTCAGTTCCTGGGTTAGGCGCTAAGCCCGCCGATGGTTCGTAAGCTTCGAGGAGGAAGTTTGATCAGGGACACCCATGAGGGACTGGAAGCTGAGCCGGGCGGGAAAGCCGCACCCGGTGCCGCTCACGGGAACGGCGGCTACGGCCGCACCGGCATCTGGCTTATCGGAGCACGGGGGTCAGTGGCAACGACGGCGGTGATTGGGCTTGCGGCCATCGCATCACGGCTCGTGAAACCACTGGGATGCGTCACCGAACAGGACGCCTTCGACGGCGTGTGCCTCCCGGATTACGCGGACCTGGTAGTCGGCGGCCATGACATCAGCGGTGTTTCAATTCTCAAGCGGGGAGAGAAACTTGCTGAAGCGGGGATGGTCCCGGCACATTTGCTTGAATCGGTCCGGGCCCAGCTGCAGGAGGCTGACGGGCGGGTGCGTCCCGGGTACGATCCAGCCGGCGCACCAGAACCGCAGGCTGAGGCCGTAAGGCGCCTGGCCGGAGACATCCTGGCGTTCAAGGAAACCAACGGGCTGCGGCGGGTAATCGTCGTGGACGTCGCCTCCACCGAAGCGCCGCCGGCCCAGCTCGACGAATACTGCGATTCCGGGCTCCTCCGGGAAGCCCTCGAGGACCCGGCACGGTCAGTGCTTCCAGCCAGCTCAGTGGCGGCCTACGCAGCAGTCCTGGCAGGGTCTCCCTACATCTGCTTCACTCCGTCCGTCGCCCTGAACATTCCTGCCTTATATGAGCTCGCGGGAGCCGCCCAGGTTCCCACCGCAGGCCAGGACGGCAAGACGGGCCAGACCTGGCTGCGGTCGGTGCTTGCTCCGGCACTGGCTGCGCGCGGTCTCCATGTCCTGTCCTGGGCCGGAACCAACCTGCTGGGCGGCGGTGACGGAGCCACTCTGGCAGACAGCCGGGCCGTCTCCGGAAAGCTGCTGTCGAAGAACCGGGGGCTGCGGGAGCTCACAGGAGGCGCAGTCACCCCGCTGCACATTGACAACGTGCCGGACCTGGGTGAGACCAAGGTGGCGTGGGACCACATCCACGTGGAAGGGTTCCTGGGCTCCCGGCTGACCATCCAGACAACCTGGACCGCCTACGACTCCATGCTGGCGGCTCCGATGATCCTGGACCTCGCCCGCCTGATGGCGCTCGCAGACGCGGCCGGAGAGACAGGACATGTGGGTGCCCTTGGTTTCTTCTTCAAGGATCCCTGGGGTAGCGCGGAACACTCCTTCGCGCAGCAGGTGAACAACCTGGTGCAGTGGGCGCAGGAAGCCAGCAGCCGGATCTCGTCCCGGGCGGGGAAGGAGAAGCAGTGAGCCGGCCCGGAGACTACCTGGAGCTGGTCAGGGCTCCCGCTGTCCTGACCGTGCTGGGTGATTCGGTGGCGGGCGGCGCTGCCGCCGGGCGGTCCCTGGCCGGGCGGCGCGCGCTGATGCCGCTGGCCAGCGCGTGCCTGTACGCCGGTGGAATGGCACTGAATGACTACGCTGACCGGGACCTCGACGCCGTCGAGCGTCCCGAGCGCCCCATTCCTTCCGGGCGGATCAGCGCCCGGAACGCCCTCACGGCGGCATCTGCCCTTACGGCGGCGGGACTTGGCCTGTGTGCGGCTGCCGGAGGGCGCGGTGCCCTGGCCGTGGGGGTTCCGCTTGCGGTCTCGATCTGGACGTATGACCTGGTGGCAAAGAACCATGCCCTTCCGGGCGCCGTGTCAATGGGAACCTGCCGGGCCCTTGATGTCCTCATGGGAGCGGGGGCCGGGCACATTAAGCCGGCGCTTGGGGCAGCAGGAATCATGGGGGGCCATACGGCAGCCGTGACCCTCCTGTCCCGGGGTGAGGTCAACGGCACGGACGCCGCCACCGCTTCCGGCGCCGCAGTAACCACGGGTGTCCTGGCGGCGTTAGTCGCCGCAGGATCCGCCGGGCCGCCGGCCAAGACGCTCGCGGTCCTCGGCGCCGCGGCTGCCTATGCCCTGAGATGCGCACCCGCCCAGATACGGGCAGCGCGCAACCCGGCTGCCGGCAACGCCCTGAGCGCAACCAAAGCAGGCATCCGCGCGATGGTACCGCTTCAGGCGGCGCTCGCGGTGCGTCACGGACACCCGGCGGCTGCAGGTGCGCTGATCGGTGTCGACATTATTGGCCGGATCATCCGTTCCCGTCCCAGGGGCAGGAGAGTGAGCGAGTCATGACCACCGCACCGTCCGCACCGCCGTTCAGCATCGGCTACGGCACCAACGGTTTCACGGACCATCCGTTGCCGGAGGTGCTGGAGCTGCTGCACGAATTCGGCTACGGCGCTGTGGCCATGACCCTCGGCCATCCGCACCTGGACCCGTTCGCCCCGGACCTGGAGGCCCGTCTCAGCACGCTGCGCAGCCGGCTCGAGGAACTCGATCTTCGGGTGGTCATCGAAACCGGTACCCGGTTCCTCCTCAACCCCCGGGAAAAGCACCGGCCGGCCCTTGTGGACGAAGAAGCCGCAGTCCGGGTCGACTTCCTGCACCGGGCGGTAGATATCGCAGCGGCGCTGAACGCCGAATGCGTCTCCTTTTTCTCCGGCATACTGCCGCTCGGCACCAGTCCTGAGACGGGCTGGCACCGGCTGGAAACACGGGTGGCCCAGGTGCTGGGCCATGCCTCGGAGAAGGGTGTCCTGCTCGCACTTGAACCGGAACCCGGCATGTTCGTGGAGACGGTCGCTGACGCGCTTGAGCTTCGGTCCCGGCTCGGCGATCCGGAAGGTCTCCGGCTGACCGTGGACATAGGACACTGCGTAGTAGTGGAACCGGGCGGAGTGCGGGGCGCACTGATGGACGCCGGACCGCTGCTGGCCAACGTCCAGCTCGATGACATGCGGTCCGTTGCCCATGAGCACCTTCCGTTCGGCGAGGGAGAAGTCGACGTTCCGCTGGCCCTGGCCACTCTCACGGAACTGGATTACCGCGGAGTGGCCGCCGTCGAACTTCCCCGGCATTCCTTTGATGCGCCGGGACTGGCTGTCCGGAGCATGGCTGCGCTGCAGTCTGCCTGGCAGGACGTGCAGGCAGAACGTGTGGCGGAACAGTGGCTGCAGCAGGCGGTGGCCCGGATCGCCGCGGACCCCGCCGCCCTGCCCGCAGTCTTCGCGGCAGCCGGCCGCAGCGTTGGCCGCAGTCCGCTGCATCCTGCCACTGATCCGACGGCGGTCCTCCACGGCAACAGGAGCGACTACGCCCGCGGTGAGCTCCTTCGGCGGTTGGCGGGGTTCCTTTCTCCCGGGCAGCTGGCAGAGACGCTGCTTTCGCTCTACAGCGGGGGAGACTCCGCGGAGCGGCGCGGCGTGCTCAGGGGGCTCGGCTCCCTTGCCATCCATGAGCCTGATCTTCCGGCTCCGGTGGTCGCGGCGGGTCTGCAGATGACGGCGGAGGCGCTCCGGACCAACGAGACCGGACTGGTTGCAGCCGCCGCCGGACCCTTCGCTGCCGCCCACCTTGACCAGCACAACTGGCGGCACGCCGTCCTGAAACTCATTTTCATGGGGGTCAGCCTTGCCGCCGTGACCGACCTCAACGACCGGGCCGACGACGAACTGGCGCGCATGGCCGCCGATTTCGCTGCCGAACGGCAGGCAGCGGGACGTCCAGTGCCGGACGACGTCGGCCTCCTGCTGCGCACCGAAGCCAGCCCCACCACCTCCCTGAAGGAGTCCTAGCCATGCGAATCTTCGACCCGCACATCCATATGACCAGCCGCACGACCGACGACTACGCCGCAATGTATGAAGCCGGAGTGCGGGCACTGGTTGAGCCGGCCTTCTGGCTGGGCCAGCCGCGGACCAGCGTCGGATCCTTCATCGACTACTTTGATGCCCTGCTGGGCTGGGAACGGTTCCGGGCAGCGCAGTACGGAATCCGGCACCACGCAACCATCGCCCTGAACCCCAAGGAAGCCAACGATCCCAGATGCGTGCCCGTGCTGGAGGAGATTCCGCGGTACCTGGGCAAAGAAGGCGTAGTCGCCGTGGGAGAGATTGGCTTTGATTCCATGACGCCGGCCGAGGACAGGGCATTCAGCCGGCAGTTGGAGCTGGCCGCCGAATTCAGCCTCCCGGCGCTGGTGCACACCCCGCACCGGGAGAAGCTCCGCGGCACGCAGCGGACCCTGGACATTGTCCGGGAGTCGCGCGTTGACCCGTCCATGGTGGTAGTGGACCACCTCAACGAGACGAACGTTGCCATGGTGAAGGACGCAGGTGCCTGGATGGGGTTCTCCATTTACCCGGATACAAAAATGGACGAGGAACGCCTGGTCGCAATCCTCCACGAGTACGGAACCGAGAAAGTCCTGGTCAACTCCGCTGCAGACTGGGGCAAATCCGATCCGCTCAAGACGGTGAGCACAGCGAAGGCCATGCTCACGGGCGGTTTCTCGGCGGACGACGTCGACCGTGTCCTTTGGCAGAATCCGGTGGACTTCTACGGTCAAAGCGGTGCGTTGATCCTGGACCCGATCCCCGGCTTCGACGGGGAGGAACTCGGGGGAGCCGGAGCCACCTTCGAAGGCAACTCGCTGCTGCGGGGGGTCCGGGCCTGATGCAGCTTTCCTACTGCACCAACGTGCATCCGGCCGAAGACCTTGACGGGGTAATCCGGCAGCTCCGCGAATACGCCGGTCCGATCCGCCGCCGCACCGGGCTGGAAGTCCTGGGCGTGGGGCTGTGGCTGCCTGCAGTGCTGGCAAGCCGTTTGGCGGGCAGTGATGCCGACCTGGCGCTGCTTCGGGAGGTCCTGTCCGAGCAGGGGCTGCAAATCCATACCCTTAATGCCTTTCCTTACGGCGGGTTCCACAACGACGTGGTCAAGACAGACGTCTACCTCCCCACCTGGGCTCAGCGCGAGCGGCTCCAGTACACGCTGGACTGCGCCAACGTCCTCGCCGCACTGCTTCCCGACGGCGTTCCCGGGTCTATCTCCACGCTGCCGTTGGCCTGGCGTGATCCATGGACGAACGACGACGACGAGGCGGCCACCGTTGCGTTCGCGGCGCTGTCCGCAGCCCTGAGAACGCTCAAGGAGTGCACCGGGAAGACGGTCCGGATAGCGGTGGAGCCGGAGCCGGGGTGCGTTCTGGACACGGTCTCGGATGTTACAGCCTGGCTGGCAGCAGGAATTCCCAGGGGCATCGATCCCGATTTCATCGGCCTGTGCATAGACACCTGCCATCTGGCCGTATCTTTTGCGGACCCGGCTGCGGCAGTTCGCGGTGTCGGCGCAGCAGGCCTGCGAATCGTGAAGGTCCAGGCGTCGGCCGCATTGCACGTAGCCGGGCCCTCGGGACCGGCCGCCCGCCGTGCGCTCGAAGCCTTCGCGGAACCTCGGTACCTTCACCAGGTCCGGGAACTGGAAAGCGATGGAACCGTCCTGACGGCAGATGACCTGCCGCAAGCCCTGGGCGAGCTGCCGGGCAGGGGCCCTTGGCGAGTCCATTTCCACATGCCGCTGCACTTGGTACCGGCGCAGCCACTGGAGACGACGGCGGATGTACTCGAAGCCGCTGTGGCTGAAGTCAGCACGCTGCCGTATGCCCGGGACGTGCACTTGGACATAGAGACCTACACCTGGAGCGTCCTGCCCGGAAGACACACCGACCTCGTCGAAGGGATAGCCGGGGAGATCGCCTGGGCGGAATCCCACCTGCTGGCTCCCGCTCCGTCCTGACACCGGAGCGTTGCCCAACACCTAAGGAGAGCCTTGAAACCGGTACTGCTGCTCGACATCGTGGGACTCACGGGACAGTCGCTGCGGGATATGCCCAACTTGTCCAAACTCGCTGCTGCCGGCTGGTCTTCGGAACTGGCCACCGTCCTTCCGGCTGTCACCTGCACTGTCCAGTCCACCATGCTCACCGGCCTGCCGCCGTCTGAACACGGGATTGTTGGCAACGGCTGGTATTTCCGTGAACTGGGTGAGGTGTTCCTCTGGCGCCAGCACAACAAGCTGGTCAGCGGAGAGAAGATCTGGGAGAGCGCCCGCCGCAAGGAACCGGACTACCGTGCGGGCAACGTCTGCTGGTGGTACGCGATGGGCATGTCGACGGACCTGACGGTGACTCCCCGGCCGATCTACCACGCAGACGGCAGGAAATCGCCCGACGCGTACATCCGTCCCCCGGAACTGCATGATGAGCTGGTGTCCAGATTCGGTGAGTTTCCGCTGTTCCAATACTGGGGACCGACAGCGGCCATTGCCTCGACGCAATGGATTGCCGAGTCGACAAGACACATCATGCGGACGCAGGCGCCTGAGCTCCTCATGGCGTACCTGCCGCACCTCGATTACGATCTGCAGCGCTTTGGGCCCAGCCATCCGCGGGCAGCCGGCGCAGCTGCCGAACTCGACGCCGCGCTGGTTCCGCTGCTGCAGGAGGCCCAGTCCCGCGGCTACGCGGTAATTGCCGTAGCGGAGTACGGCATTGAAGAGGCGAACCTGCCGGTGGACATCAACCGTGTCCTGCGCCGGGAAGGCCTGCTGGAGGTCTATGTGCAGGACGGGAAGGAGCAACTGGATACCTGGACATCCCGGGCCTTTGCAGTTGCAGACCACCAGGTGGCGCATGTCTACGTTGCTGACCCCGCCGACGTCGCCCGGACAGCGGAAATACTCAGGGAAACCAGGGGAGTTGACGAAGTACTGGATCGGAGCGCCCAGGCGAAGTACGGACTGGACCACGAGCGGTCCGGCGAGCTTGTGGTGATTGCCGAACCCGGAGCATGGTTCACCTACTATTTCTGGCTCGATGACTCCCGTGCGCCCGAGTACGCCCGCGGGGTGGATATCCACAGAAAGCCCGGGTACGACCCGAGCGAACTCTTCTTCAACCCTGCGGACAAACTGGCAAAGGCCAAGGCCGGCCTGAACCTGGTGCGAAAAAAGGCGGGACTGCGCTACGCCATGAGCACGGTGCCCCTCGACGCCAGCCACGTGCGTGGTACCCACGGCAGGCTTCCCGGATCCCGGGAAAGCACTCCGCTGGTTATCTCCTCCGAGCCGGCGATGCCTCCGTTTGCCGAAGAACTGATCCGCGTCGGAAAACCGATTCCGGCAGCGGCGGTGAAGTCGCTCGTCCTGCAGACCCAGGGGCTTCCGGAGTGACCCTCACCTGACTTTTGTTTCTTGAACAACAAAATACTAACGGGCCCTGCAAGCCCCCGTGGGGCCATCTCTGTGCGCCTCTATTTCGCAGGAGTCCAAAAAAGTTTTTAGATAGGGGGGCTTTGTTTTTTCAAACCACTAGCGGTTCCCCAAGGCCTCAATTAGCGTTCTATCTGACCTGACACCGACTGGTCCGGGTCCTCAATGGCGAGAAGAGAGAGAGCGATGACAGTCAAAAGACGCGGGTTAGCGCAATCACCCGGGCATCAGGCGGATGCCAAAACCTCAGCCAGGCGTTCACGGCGGGCCGGTGCAGCACTTGCATTGGCCGCGCTGATGACCGTATCCCTCGCGGCAGTTCCGGCGCAGGCTAAACCGAAGCCCGGAGTGCCCCAACTGGCTCCGCATGACTCGGCATTCCAGAAAGTAACACTCAACGACAACCCGGGCGAACCGGTTGACCTTGCCGTGCTGCCCAACAGCGACGTGCTGCACACGACCCGTCAGGGCGAGGTCTGGCTAAACGATGCGGAAACGGGGCTGAATACCCTGGCGGCAACAGTCGACGTGTACGAGCACGACGAAGAGGGCCTGCAAAGCATCGCCATTGACCCGAACTTCGGCAAAAAGGGCAACAACTGGGTCTACATGTACTACTCCCCGCCCCTGGACACGCCGATCGATGACCCCGCTACACCGGGCGTTAACGAAGGCGATGCCCCAGCCACGGGTACAGCCGCAGACTTTGAGCCCTTCAAGGGCTACCTCCAGCTCTCACGGTTCAAGTTCGATGGAAGCACTGTGGACATGAACAGCGAACAGCGGATGCTGCAAGTGCCCGTGGACCGCGGCATGTGCTGCCACGTCGGTGGAGACATTGTTTTCGACGCCAAGGGCAACCTTTACCTGTCCACCGGCGATGACACCAATCCCTTCTCCTCCGACGGCTACACTCCCATCGACGAACGCCCTGACAGCAACCCGGTGTTTGATGCACAGCGTTCCTCGGCCAACACAAATGATCTCCGCGGCAAGGTCCTTCGGATAACCCCCACCAAAGACGGCGGCTACACCATTCCCAGGGGGAACCTCTTCGCTCCGGGGACACCACTCACGCGTCCCGAGATCTACGTGATGGGACTGCGCAACCCCTTCCGCATTGAACTGAACCGGAAGACCGGCGAGTTGTTCCTCGGGGACTATTCTCCCGACGCAGGTGCTGCCAATCCGCTCCGCGGGCCGGCAGGAACAGGCAAATGGGCTGTTGTCACTGAACCGTCCAACTACGGGTGGCCCTACTGTGCCACCGCTGAGCTCCCTTACGTGGACTACGATTTCGCCACCGGCACCTCCGGCGAGACCTTCAACTGTGCAGCGCCCGTCAATGAGTCGCCCAACAACACGGGCATGCGGGAACTGCCTCCGGTGGCCCAGCCCGAGGCCTGGTACTCCTACGGCCCCTCGGCGGAATTCCCGGAACTCGAGACCGGGGGAATCGGCCCGATGGCCGGTCCGGTTTACCACTTCGACAAGAAGGCAACCAAGGGCAAGGCGCCCGTGGCCTGGCCTGAGTACTACAACGGAAAGTCCTTCCTGTACGAATGGACCCGTGACTACATCAAGGCCATGACCATGAAGAAGGGCCAGCTGGTTTCCATCGAAAATGTTGTCGATTCACTCATCGTGGACAACCCCATGGATATGGAGTTCGGGCCCAACGGTGCGCTCTACGTTCTGGAATACGGCGACGGGTACTTTGGCGAGAACCCGGATGCCCAGCTGTCCCGCATTGATTTCATTGGCCAGGGCGGGAACCACACTCCGGTTGCTGTGGCATCCGGCACTCCCACTGTGGGCTTGTCACCGCTGACGGTCCGGTTCTCCAGCGCCGGCACAACCGACGCCGACGGGGACAGGCTGCGCTACGAATGGGACTTCAACTCCGACGGAAGGGTGGACTCGCGGCTGCCGAACCCCACGTTCACCTATGAACAAATCGGGACCTATACGGCCAGCCTCCGGGTGACCGACCAGGGCGGCAAGCACCGGGGCAAGTCCTCCTCCGCGGAGGTCTTTATTGAAGTGGGCAACCAGGCTCCGGTGGTGGAGTTCGTGACTCCGGTGGCCGGCCAGACCTTCCAGTTCGGTGACACGGTCAGCTACGAAGTGCGCGTGACGGATGACCAGCCGGTTGACTGCTCGCGTGTCCAGGTCACCTATATCCTGGGCCACGACAGCCACGGTCACCCGCAGACAACCACAACCGGATGCACCGGCAGCATTACCACCACGGTGCCTGGAGGGCATGATCCCGCCACCGACAACCTGTCGGGCGTATTCAGTGCTTCCTACACCGATGACGGCGACGCCGGCACAGATCCGCTGACCGGAACTGCGGAAGTAGTACTGGTTCCGTCCAGCTAGGAACGAGCAAAAGGAAAGGACCCTGTGCGGGGAGACCGGCACAGGGTCCTTCTCCATGAATCCCTATTCGTCGGCAGGCCGTTGGAGGAAACCTGCCGGGTCTGAGAGAAGCGGCTCAAAAACCAGCTCCGCGGCACCTATGAGGATGGGGTCGTCCCCCAGCGGGGCAAGTTCGATTCTCACGTCTTTCCAGGGTCCACGGGTTCCGCAGTCCGCGAGGGCTTCCTCCAAAGCGCCGGGTGCCGCGCGCACCAGGATGCGGAGGAACCCGCCCAGGACAATAACCGAGGGGTTGAGGAGGCTCATCACCGTTTTCAGTCCCACGGCCAGCAAACCGATCTGGTGGGCGATGACGGCGCGGAGCTTATCGTTGGCGGACCCGTCCTGAAGCTTCTCCAGGAGGACTTCCTCAAGGTTTTCGATTTCCCCGGAGGGCAGTCCAACTGCCTCGATCAGGGCAGCCCGGGTGACCTCGGCTTCCAGGCAGCCGGAGGAACCGCAGGTACAGGAGGTGCCGCCGGTACGTACGTGCGTGTGGCCCAGCTGCCCGGCAAACCCTGCCGCCCCCCGGATCAGGCGTCCGTCACTGATGACACCCCCGCCGATGCCGCTGGCACCGCCGTAGAGATACACCAGGTCGGCCACGCCCCGCCCGGCACCAAACGCGGCCTGGGCGCGGGCCCCCACAACGGCGTCGTTCGCTGTGAACACCGGCAGTCCCAGCGCTTCCCCAAGACGGGAGCTCAGCGGCTCGTCCTGCCAGCCCAGGTGGGGCGCTTCGATGACCGTTCCGTCGTCGGGCCGCACGAGCCCGGGGATTGCCAGGCCCACGCCCATGACCCGGTGACCTGCGGGAAGGGAAGTACGCATGCCCGAATAGACGGCGGTCACGATGTTGACCACCTCAACGCCGGACGGTGCCCGGACCGTGTGGAACCGGACAGTGTTAACTATGTGGCCGCCCAGGGAAACCAGGGCCACGCTTACGACGTCGACGTCCGGGTTGACAACCAGGGCCAGTGCGGCGGGGCTGGGGTCGATCTTGATGCTCGGACGGCCGTGCAGCTGTGCCGTATCCAAGTCGCTCTCCACTGCCAGGCCCAGCTGGGAAAGCTCGGCGACCAGTGCTGCGATCGTGGACCGGTTGAGCCCGGTTGTCCGGGTGAGCTGGGCACGGGATATGCCAGCCGTGGAGTGCACGAGCCGCAGGACGGTGGAGAGGTTGTGCTGGCGGCTCGAATCCCGGTTGCTGCCCGGATGCGTGCGGGCGGTGGCAGACATATTCTTCCCCCGTAGTAGGTCCTTCTGGCGGACGGGCCAGAACCGGACTAGTTTCCCATAGTAAACGTGCTCCGGAGCATCACCCGCGGAAAGCGGGATCAGACGGAGTGGAGCTCGGCAATGAGGGAATACAAGAGTCTTTCCAAGCTCTCGGCAAGCCCAGCGGGAATCTCTTCCCCAAGTTGTTTCACTGCGGCGTGTGCATGTTCGGATGCCAGATGGACAGCGTGCTCCCGTGCCCCGCACTCCGCCAGCAGGTGACGGATCCGTCCAGCCTCTGCGGCCGTCAGTTCCCCTGATCCCACAAGCTGTGAAATCTCTTTCCACTGCGGCTTAGTGGCTGCATAGGAGAGCAGGACGGTCCGTTTGCCTTCCCGGAGGTCTCCGATGTTTGTCTTCCCCGTGTCCGCTTCGTCACCGAATGTCCCGCGAACGTCATCGGCAATCTGGTAGGCAATTCCGGCATCCCGTCCGAAGGCAGCGAGTCTTGCGGCAACGGAGGCTGTGGCCCCTGCCAGCACGGCGCCGGCTTGAAGCGGTGCCTCAAAGGAGTAGACAGCGGTCTTCCGGCGGGCCACCGTCCGAACCTCCTCGGGGGAGGGCATCTGAACCGCCCGGGCGAACTCAGTATCAAGGAGTTCGCCCCCGATGGAAGAGAACACGGCGTGGTCCAGTATGCGGTTCAGCTGCTGACGCACCTCCCCGCTCGCTTCAACCGCTTCGTGGAGGCGGTAGGCCCCGGCCAGGGACAGGTCCCCAGCCAGCAGTCCGGCAGCCATGCCGGCGTGCTGTGCGGCCTCCGCGGACGCGCCCGCACGCCTGGCCTTGTTGGCGTAGTGCCCCGAGACATTGGGAACCCCGTGCCTCGTGGTGTCCCGGTCAATCACATCGTCATGGATGAGGAACGCGTTGTGGAGGAGTTCATAGACCGCGCCGAGCCTGGCCGCCGCAGCGGGCTCGGGTCCGCCCAGTTGGCGGTAAGCGAGCATGAGCAGGCGCGGACGAAAGCGTTTTCCGCCGGCTGCGTTCCGTTCGATCGCTTCCCACAGGCTGAGGTAGGCCGGATGGACGGAGACAGCCCGCAGCTTGGCATCCGTAAAGAAATGGTCCAGCACGTCTTCGACCAGTCCCAGCTCAGCATCGGTTTCCAAGGTGTACTCCGCGTCAAGGAATTTCACTATGCGCCCTCTGCTTCGTCAGTGATGCCCGGCCGTGCCTGCCGCTGCCTCGGGACGGTTAGCCGCCCCGTTTAGACGGCCGCGTGGAAGCGAAGCGCTGCTGCAGCAGGACCGCGACGACGATGATCATGCCTTTGACGATGGCCTGGACGGAGGTGTCCAGGTTGTTCTGGGTAAAGATGTTGGTGAGGGTGCTGAAGATGAGCACGCCAAGGACGGTGCCCATGATCGTTCCCCGTCCGCCCGCAAGCAGGGTTCCGCCCACAACGACGGCGGCAATCGCGTCGAGTTCGTAGAGCAGGCCGTGGGTTGAGGTTCCTGCCGTTGTCCGGCCGAGCATCATGACCGCTGCGATGCCGGCGGCAAACCCGGAGAGCACGTACAGCGCCACCAGGTGCCGCTTGACCTTGATGCCTGCCAGCCGGGATGCTTCCCGGTTCCCGCCAATGGCTACGGTCCTGCGGCCAAATGTGGTGCGGTTCAGCACGAACCAGCCCACTGCCGCGGCCAGCATGAAGATCCACACAAGAACGGGAATGCCGAGGAATTCTCCCCGCATGACCTTGAGGAAGTCCCGGTTGGTGACGATTTGCGTGCTGCGGCCGGAAATAAGTTCCGCAAGCCCGCGCGCACCCACCAGCGTGGCCAGCGTGGCGATGAATGCAACAACGTTTCCGTAGGCGATCACCACGCCGTTGAGCAGGCCGACTCCCGCGCCGACGGCCAGGGCCACCAGGACCATCAGCAGCCAGGAAGACTGGGTCGCTGCGAGCTGGACGCTGGTCAGGCTGGCAACCACCGTTGCCAGGCCCAGGACCGAACCCACGGAAAGGTCGATTCCGCCGGCCGTAATGACAAAGGTGACGCCAATGCTGATGACGCCAATGATGGAGGCGTACCGCAGGATGGTGAGCAGGTTCTCCACGTTCAGGAACCGGTCGCCGCTCGTGATCGCGCCCACGGCGACCAGCAGGCCCAGCGCGAGGACCAGGCCGAGGCTGCGTCCCGCTGAACCGCCCAAGGCATTTTTCAGCGGATTGTTCCTGGCATCGCTGCTGCCGGGCGGGGTGTTGGTCGGATCAGCGACCGTGGTGTTTGGCTCGCTCACGCGGCACTTCCCTTCATGATGAGATCGAGCACGCCATGCTCGTCAATGTCGCTTGGGTTGGTTTCGGCCAGGACGTTGCCGTCATCGATGACGAGTACTTTGTCAGCGAGTCCCAGCACCTCTTCGATCTCGCTGGAGACGACGATGATGGCTGTTCCGTCCGCCGCGAGCTTCCGGATCAGGCTGTAGATTTCGGCACGGGCACCGACGTCGACGCCCCTGGTCGGTTCATCGAGCAGCAGTACCGGGGTGCCGTGGACAACCCAGCGGGCCAGCAGGATCTTTTGCTGGTTGCCGCCCGAAAGGGTGCGGGTGGTCCGGTCGGGATCGGCCGGCCGCAGTTCCAGCGCGGTGATCTGGTCCCGTGCGGCCTCCCGTTCGGCCTTTTCATTGAGGTAGCCGCCGCGCGCAAACCGTTCGAAGGTGGACAGTGTGACGTTCTTGAACAGGGGCTCATCCAGGAGGAGTCCCTGGCTTTTCCGTTCTTCCGGGGACAGTCCGATTCCCGCTTTGACTGCGGCGGGCACGGAGCCGGGTCGGAGCCGTTTGCCGTTGACTGAGATCCTGCCGGAGGTAGGTTTCCGTACTCCGGAGATGGTTTCCAGGATCTCTGAACGCTTGGACCCGACCAGCCCTGCGAAGCCCAGGATCTCTCCTGCCTTGATTTGGAAACTGACTTTCCGGAACTCTCCCTGCAGCTCGAGGTCTTCGACGTCGAGTACTACCGGGGCATCCGGGGAAAGGGGATGCCTTGGCGGGAAGACGTTCTCCACGTCCCGCCCGGTCATCAGCCGGACCAGCTCCGACCGCGAAGTTTCCGTGACCTTGAGGCCGCTGGCGGTGCTCTTGCCGTCCTTAAGTACGGTAATCCGGTCACCAATCTGGCGTATCTCCTCGAGCCGGTGGGAGATATAGACCACGGCGATGCCCTGCGCGGTGAGCTCCCGGATAACGCGGAAGAGATTCGCCACTTCACCGGAATCGAGGATGGCGCTGGGTTCGTCCATGATGATGAGCTTGGTGTCGCGGGACAGTGCCCGCGCCAGGCTGACAATCTGCTTGTTGGCAGCGGACAGGGATCCGACCTCGGCTGAGGGAGAGAGCCTGCTGTGCCCGAGCCGCTTCAGCAGAGCCCGGGTTAGTGCGTGGGCCTTCCTGACACGCAGGATCCCTCCGCTCGCGTTCTCGTGTCCCAGGAAGATGTTCTCCGTCACCGTGAGGCCGTCCACGACGTCCAGCTCCTGGTACATGGTCGCGATGCCCAGGGCCAGTGCTTCGGTGGGATGGGGGAGGGTGACTTCCTGGCCCTCCCAGAGGATCACCCCGCCGTCCGGCTCATGCACCCCGGAGAGGGCCTTGATCAGGGTGGACTTGCCGGCGCCGTTTTGGCCCATCACGCAATGGACCTCTCCGGGCCGCACCTGCAGGTTCACACCCTTGAGTACCTGGACAGTGCCGAACTGCTTCGAGAGGCCGCGCACCTCGAGCAAAGGGGGCTGATCTTCATCGAACATGTGAGGAACCTAACACATTATGTCGGTGGTCGGTATAAGGTCGTCGATTATTTTCAATCTTCTGTTATTGTGATGCGAATCACGCAAAGTTGCGGCTTTCAGTGGTGGTCATGTTCCTGGCGAAGACGCACTTACTCAATGAGGAGAACCAGATGCCTGCAGTTCTTAAGAAACGGAAAATGCTCATCCCCGTCGGCGCCTTCCTTGCAGTGGGCGCCCTGGTCACGGGGTGCACGCCCGGGGATGAGGGCGGAGACAGCCAGCCCTCGAATGCCTCGGTTGAGGGCAACGAGGCCGAGGGCGATACGGTTGTCATCGGCTTCTCAGGCCCGGCAGCAGACCACGGATGGCTTGGCGCCATCAACAGTGCCGCCCTCGCCGCAGCGGAGGATCTTCCGGACGTCGAGCTGCGGGTTGCGGAAGGCACCAACGATGCCAACCTGCAGATCAGCCAGGTGGAACAGTTCATCAACGACGGCGTTGATGCCATTGTGCTGCTGCCGACCGACGGCGCTGCGCTGACCCAGGTGGCGACCCAGGCCACCGAGGCCGGGATCCCGGTGATAAACGTGGACCGTGAGTTCTCCAGTCCTACCGCAGCCCGGGCCACCGTGCTGGGAGATAACTACGGCATGGGCGTCAGCGCCGGAAACTATATCTGCGAGAAGCTCGGCGGGAATAACGACGCCGTCATTGCGGAAATCGCCGGAGTCGACTCCCTGCCGCTGACCCAGGACCGCAGCCAGGGCTTCGCGGACGCCCTCGAATCCTGTGGCCTGGAGGTCAGCAACCGGGTGGCAGCGGACTTCACAATAGCGGGCGGGGAAGCGACCACGTCACAGCTGCTCTCCGCAGCCCCGAAGATCGATGCCATCTGGAACCACGATGACGATCAGGGCATCGGCGTGCTGGCGGCGATCGACAATGCCGGCCGTGACGAGTTCTTTATGGTCGGCGGTGCCGGATCGGCCAACGCCATGCGGGAGATCCAGTCCGGTGAAAGCGTCCTGGAAGCCACGGTGATCTACCCCTCCACCCAGGCGGCGGACGGAATCCGCCTGGCCCGGCTGATCGCGCAGGAAAAGGCGATGAGCGACCTGGTAGAGGTCGAGGTCCCGAAGCGCATTGTCCTGAACGCTCCGGTAGTCACCCAGGAGAACGTCGAGCAGTACCTGCCGACCGCCTTCGAGTCCTAGTACCCGCGCGGGACGCCCGATCGGGATTCGGGCGTCCCGCTGCCGCTGAGTTTTCCAACCTCCGGAAGAGGAATCATGCTGAACGACGTATCACCCCTGAGAGTTGCCATGATCGGCCATGGATTCATGGGTGCTGCCCATTCACAGGGATGGCGGGTTGCGCCTCGGTTTTTTGACCTTTCTGCACAACCCGAGATGACCCTGCTTGTGGGGCGCGATGCCGCTCGGACGGAAGCCGCAGCACGCAAATGGGGGTGGGAGCAGACGGAGACCGACTGGCGGGCGGCCGTGGCCCGCGATGACATCGACGTCGTAGACATCGTCACCCCCGGCGCATCCCATGCCGAGATCGCCGTCGCAGCCCTCGAAGCCGGAAAACACGTGCTCTGCGAGAAGCCGCTGGCCAACACCCTGGACGAGGCAGAAGCCATGGCGGCGGCCGCCGACGGCGCGGCCGGCAAGGCCATGGTTGGCTTCACCTACCGGAGGGTGCCGGCGGCATCCTTCGCCAGGGACCTTGTGCAGTCCGGCGCCATCGGCGAGATCCGGCAGGTACGCGCCGTCTACCTCCAGGACTGGTTGGTTGACCCCGAAGCTCCGCTGACCTGGCGGCTGCAGAAGGACGCCGCCGGTTCCGGAGCGCTGGGCGATCTGGGCGCCCACGCCGTCGACCTGGCGCAGTTCATCACCGGCCAGAAGATCACCGCGGTCAGCGGCACGCTCAATACCTTTGTCCATGAACGTCCCCTGTTGGGAGAGGCTTCGGGGCTGGCCGGGACGGGAACCGAGGAAAGGGGTCCGGTCACCGTGGACGATCTGGCCCTCTTTCACAGCCGGTTCGACGGCGGCGCAATCGGCTCCTTCGAAGCGACCCGCATGTCTACCGGCCGGAAGAACGCCCTTCGGGTGGAGGTTGCCGGCTCGCTCGGCGCCGTCAGCTTCGACCTGGAAAAGATGAACTCCCTGGGCTTCTACGACGCGGGGGCTCCGGCCACCCGCCTGGGATTCACGGACATCATGGTCACCGAACCCGAACATCCGTACATGTCAGCGTGGTGGCCCACCGGACACATGCTGGGCTATGAACACGGCTTCACACACCAGGTGAGGGACTTCGTGGAAGCCATCGCCGAAGGGCGCCAGCCGGAACCGTCCTTCGCCGACGGACTGCAGGTGCAGAAGGTCCTCAGCGGAGTCGAACGCAGCGCCGCCAACGAGAGTACCTGGACCAAAACCGAAAGCTGACCAGGCCCGGACACAGCTGTCCGGCCCAACACCGAGGAGAAATTCCATGGCACGAAATTTCACCCTTTTTACCGGACAGTGGGCGGACCTTCCGCTCGAGGAAGTCGCCCGGCTGGCCTCCTCCTGGGGCTATGACGGCCTGGAGATCACCGTCGCCGGAGACCACCTCGACGCCTGGCGCTGGGACGACGAGGATTACGTCGCCGGAAAACTCGAACTGCTGGAGAAGTACAACCTCAAGGTCTGGACCATCTCCAACCACCTCAAGGGCCAGGCCATCTGTGACGACCCCATCGACTTCCGCCACAAGGCAATCGTCGGTTCGCGGGTCTGGGGCGACGGCGACCCGGAAGGCGTGCGGCAGCGGGCAGCCGAGGACATGAAGAACACGGCACGGTTGGCGCGTGCCCTCGGCGTGAACACCGTGGTCGGCTTCACCGGCTCCTCCATCTGGCAGTACGTGGCCATGTTCCCGCCGGTCCCGCAGAGTGTGATCGACGCCGGCTACCAGGACTTCGCGGACCGCTGGAATCCCATCCTGGACGTCTTCGACGAATGCGGCGTCCGGTTTGCCCACGAGGTCCACCCCTCGGAAATCGCGTACGACTACTGGACTACCAAGCGCACTCTGGAAGCGATAGACCACCGGCCGGCCTTCGGGCTGAACTGGGATCCCAGCCACTTCATGTGGCAGGGCATCGATCCCGTGGGCTTCATCCATGACTTCAAGGACCGGATCTACCACGTGGATTGCAAGGACACGCTCCTGAACCTCAGCGGACAGCGGACCGTGCTTGGTTCCCACCTGCCCTGGGGCGACCCGCGGCGCGGCTGGGACTTCGTCTCCGCCGGACGGGGGAGTGTCCCCTGGGAAGCGAGCTTCCGGGCCCTGGCCGCGATCGGCTATGACGGTCCGATCTCCGTGGAGTGGGAAGACGCGTCCATGGACCGCCTGCACGGCGCGCCCGAAGCGCTGGAGACGCTGCGCGCATTCGACTACCCGGCGCCGTCGGCCTCCTTCGATGCCGCGTTCGGCACCGGGGACTAACGACGCCGGTTGCCGGACTTAGGTCCAGCGCCGCATGGGGTTTCCGACCTCCGGCTGGGCGCGCTCCCGTTCAGGTTGCGCGGCCCAGCGGACGGCGTTGGCAATGACCCGCTGGATGCCGGGGTGGTGGTAGATCGGATAGTCCTGGTCGCCGGGGCTGAAGTAGAAGATCCGTCCGTGGCCGCGGGTGAAGGTCAGGCCTGAGCGGAACACCTCTCCGCCCTCGAAGTTGCTGATGAACACCAGGTCATCCGGTTCGGGAACGTCGAAGAGCTCCCCGTACATTTCGCTGCGCTCCAGATGAAGGGGATTGGGCACGCCGTCCGCGATCGGGTGGGAGGGCTTAACGGTCCAGACCAGCTCGCGTTCGCCGTCGTTCCGCCACTGAAGCGAGCAGGTGGTGCCCATCAGTTTGGTGAAGATCTTCGAGAAATGCCCGGAGTGCAGGACGATCAGGCCCATGCCGCCCAGGACATGCCGGTGCACCCGCTCAACGACCTCGTTGGAGACTTCATCGTGGGCTTTGTGCCCCCACCAGAGGAGGACGTCCGTGGCGGCAAGCCTCTCCTCGTCGAGTCCGTGCCCGGGATCAGCCAGGACGGCGGTGGACACCTCAGATCCCGGGAAGAAGCCTGCAAGGAAGTCCGCCACCGCGCCGTGGATCCCGGCAGGATAGTCCTCGGCCATGGAGGCGGGCTGGTTGCTGGCCTCATGAACACCTTCGTTCCAGACCAGCACCCGCAGCTTGTCCTCAAACTGGTCCGGGGTTTCAGGGGACTGCATCAGACATCCACCTCCCGCTGTTCGGCGGCAGAGCGGTAACAGGCATCGATGACCCGTGCCCGGCTCAGCGCCAGGGACCCGTCATGGGCGCCCCACACCTCGGGACCGCCCCGCACGGCAGCCAGGAAATCATCGATGACAGCCTGGTGGCCGGCGCCGGCCTTCACCTCGGGTGACCAGTCGGCATTGCGGCCGTCCTTCTCAGCAAACACCCGCAGGTCAGCCACGGGATTCTTGGACGCTCCCAGTGCATGCAGCCGTGCGCCGCCCTCAGTCCCGTAGACCTGGAAGTCCAGCAGGTCATCCTGTTCCCGGTAGGCGGCCCAGCCGGCTTCGAGCACCAGGGTCCCTCCTCCTTCCAGCCGGACGAACGCGCTGGCAAAGTCCTCCACTTCGAATGCCGACTGGGTTGCCATGGCCGAATACCGTTCGTCGCCGCCGCGGCCGTGGGGTCCCAGTTCGGAGTAGGTTGCCGCGGAAACGGACAGGACCTTGGGTTCACCGAGCAGGTGGAGGGCGTAGTCCAGGACGTGGACGCCCAGGTCAACCAGGGGCCCGCCGCCGGACATTTCCCGGTTGGTGAACCAGCTGCCGAGCATGGGAATCCCGGCCCGGCGCAGCCACGATGCCTTCGCGTAGTACGGCCGTCCCAGGTCCCCGGCTTTAATGATGCGGCGCAGGGTGCTGATGTCTCCGCGCCTGCGGTGGTTGAACGCGACGTCGAGCACCCGCCCTGCCCGCCGGGCGGCGTCGACCATGTCCTGTCCTTCCACGGCATTCCGGGCCAGCGGTTTCTCGCTCAGGACATGCAGCCCGCGGTCCAGGGCCGCAACGGCGATCGGGGCGTGGAGGAAAGTGGGCACGGCAACGCTGACCGCGTCCAGTTCATCCAGCGCCACCAGGTCCTGCCAGTCGGCGAAGGCGTGAGGCACACCGTGCTGTTCCTGCAGCTCGCGGCGAAGGCCCTCCTCCAGTCCGGCCAGGGCAACGACCTCCACGCCGGGGGCACGGGAGTACGCGTCGAGGTGCTGCTGCCCTGCCCAGCCGAGCCCGATCACCCCAACTTTCAGGGGCGGTTCATGGGTGCCGTTGGTTGGCGCGTGGCTCACGGGCTGTCCTCCTGTGTTGCAGTTGATGTTCTATCCCTTGACCGCGCCGGCGGTAAGCCCGGAGACGATCCGTTTCTGGCAGACCAGCACCAGGATCACCAGCGGGATCGTGATGATGATCGAAGCGGCGCTGATGGTGCCCAGCGGCTGGTCGAACTCACTGGTTCCGCTGAAGAACGCAATGGCCACCGGAACCGGCCGTGCCTCCGGGGAGGACGTCAGGGTGACCGGCAGGAGGAACTCGTTCCACACGGAAATAAAGACCAGGATCGCGGTGGTCGCCAGGCCCGGCACCGCCAGCGGCAGGATCACCCGGTAGAAAGCCTGGAAGGGCGAAGCGCCGTCCATATAGGCGGACTCCTCCAGCTCACGCGGGATCTCCCGGAAGAAGGAGGTCAGGGTGTAGATGGCCAGGGGCAGGGCGAAGGTCAGCTTGGGAATGATGATGCCCAGCAGGGTGTCGTACAGGCCGATTTGGGTCCAGATGGAGAACAGCGGAGCCGCGATGGCGATGGCGGGGAAGGTAGTGACCGAAAGGATCAGCGCCAGCAGGAACGCCTTGCGCCGCATCCTCAGCCGCGCCAGGGCGTACGCGGCGAAGGACGCGAACACCATGGCAATGGCAGTCGCACTCACCGCGATGATGACCGAGTTCCGGATGGAGAGCAGGAAGTCGCCGTCCTGGAACACGGTCAGGTAGTTCGCGAGTGTGGGGGCGCTGGGGAAAAGTTCCCCGGAGCTGAGGGCACTGCCGGCCTTCAGCGACGTGTTGAGCAGCCAGTAGAAGGGAACCAGGGAGAACGCCATCACGGCGACCACCACCAGCCAGACGAACGGCCCGGGCCCGGCGTTCCGCGGCCTGCGTGCCTTCCCGGCAGGACGGGGGCGTGCTGCTGCCGGCGCTGCTGCCGTTTCCTGTGCCGTGCTCATTCTTTCTCCTCGGCTACCGCACGGATGTTGCCACCGGCGAATCGGATGTAGATCAGGGAGACCACCATGACCGTGATGAACGTGAGGATGGACAGGGCAGAGCCTTCACCGACCAGCCGGTTTTCCCGCAGCTCGCGGTAGGCCAGCATCGACATGGACTCGGTGCCGTTGGCGCCGCGGGTCAGGACGAACGGCAGGTCGAAGACCCGCAGTGCGTCCAGGGTCCGGAAGATCGCCGCCAGCACGATCGCCGGTTTCAGCAGGGGCAGGGTGATGTTCAGGAAGGTCTTCCACTTCCCGGCCCCGTCCAGTTCGGCCGCTTCGTACACGTCCCCGGGAATGACCTGCAGCCCGGCAAGGACCAGCAGGGCAACGAACGGTGCGGTCTTCCAGACATCGGCCAGCACAATGACGGCCATGGCATAGCCGGGTTCACCCAGCCACACCACGTCCCCGCCGGGCAGGCCGAGGGCATCCAGGACGGTGGTCACCAGGCCCAGGTTGGGTTCGAACATGGTGCGCCAGGTGATGGCCGAGACCACCGTGAGGACCGCATAGGGAACCAGCACCACCGTCCGCAGCAGCGCCCTCCCGCGGAACGCCATGTTCAGCAGCAGGGCCAGGCCAATTCCCAGGACGATCTCCAGGCTCACCGAGAACGCGGTGAAAATGAACGTCTGGCCCATCGCCGTCCACCATTCCCCGCTGGTGAGCGCGCTGATGTAGTTGCCCAGCCCCACGAACCGCGAGAGCCCGGACTGGCGCAGGCTGTACTGGTTCATCGACAGCCAGATCGCGTAGGCGATCGGGAAGGCTGCCACCAGCGCCATGACGGTCAGCGCCGGTGCCACCATCTTCCGTGCCAGGCGGCGTTCCGCCTGGGTCCGGCCGGAGGGATTGTCCCGGCCGGAGGAGCGCTTTCCGGTTCCCTTCGCGGACGTTTTCCTGCCGGGTCCTGTGTCCCGGGGATGCGCCTCTATCCCGGCGGCCATGGCTAGAAGGTCTCCTGGGCGGCCTTGATCTGCTCAGCCATCCGCGTCACGGCCTCGTCGGCGCCCGCGTCGCCGGAGATCACCGAATAGGCGTTTTCATATATGGCCTGGGAGATCTGCGGGTACACGGGCGACTTGGGCCGGGGCTTGGCACCCTCCACCGAATCGCGCAGCTGCTGTGCGAACGGCATCTTTTCCTGCACCGCGGGATCGTCGTAGGCCGCTTCATTGACCGGGGCCTGCGAATAGTCCGCGGCGACCCGCTTCTGCCAGTCGGGGGTGGTGGCGAAATTGATGAGGGCGACGGCGGCTTCCGGATTGTCCGAGAAGGCGTTGATCGCCAGGTTCCAGCCGCCGAGGACGCCGCTGGGGGTCCCGTCCTCGCCGAAGGCGGGCAGCGGCGCGACCTCGAAGGTCCCGGCGAGGGCGCTTTCATTCAGCAGCCGGTACACGTGCGGCCAGTTGCGCTGGTAGCCGTAGTCTCCGCTTTCAAACGCCAGGCGGGTGGCGTCCTCGTCATAGGTAAGGACGGACCGCGGGGCTGCTCCGTCTTCGAGGCCCTGTGCCATGAACTCCAGCACTTCCCGGGTTTCCGGCGAATCGACGGTGACGTTGCCGTCCTCGTCCAGGACTTCGCCGCCGGCGCTGTAGAGCAGTTCCAGGAAGTTCACGGTAAGGCCCTCATATTGCTGGGCCTGGTAGACGTACGCGTTTTCGGGAGCGGCGACTGCCTCCTCGTAGAGCTGCTGCCAGGATTCCGGGGCACTGACCTTCTCCGGCATGTAGTAGATGAGGCTGGCGTTGGTATAGAAGGGAGCGGCCCAGTACTTGTCCTCGAACAGGGCGGTTTCCAGGGTGGAGGGGATGGTGCCTTCCTCGTAGCCGCTCACCAGTTCCGTCTGGTCCATGACCCAGCCCTGGCTGGCGAACTCGCTGACCCAGGTGACGTCCATGAGGAAGAGGTCGCACTCCGTGGACTCTCCTTCCAGGCGCTGCACCATCTGGGTGCGTGACTGGTCCGAGTTGGCGCCAATCTCCACGTATTCGGCCTGGATGTCAGGATTCTGCTTGGTGAACTCCGCTACGGTTCCGCGGTTGATGCCGCTGGCGTCCTTGTGACCGCAGAGCTTTACTTCTCCGCTGGCCCCGTCGGCCATGCCCGGGTTTACGGACTCGGTTTCGGCGGTTCCGACGTCGCCGCCCCCGCCGCATCCGGCCAGCACCATGGCGGCTGCTGCCAGCCCGGCACCAATCCGACGGGTCCGTGCGGTGCTGTTGCGTCCTCTGCTCACGTGCTGTCCTTCCGCGCTGTCGACGATGACAGCTGGCTTGGCCGGGAGCTTTCCCGGCGACTTGGCATCCCGTTCTGGCCTCACGTTCACCTCTTACCGCGCACGAGGTGGTGCCCACATTTGCGGAGGGTGCCTAAGCATGTCAATGCTTTTGGTGCGAAAAGAGCGCTGGAGGTGCGAATCATCAACTCTGGCCCCAGAAGTCACAGCCAGCACAACTTTTACTGCCGTCGGATGCGCGGCTGCCGTGTTCTGCCCCGCTGTATCCAGAAGCTAAAACCTCGGCTAGGCTCCCGGCGCATGGAGATCGTCGAATACCGCCCCCGCCCGGACCAGCTGGTTTACACCTTCGGCGGCGCGGAGCCGGTGATGCGGATCAAGCCGGGCACGGCCCTGAAGCTCTGGTCGGAAGATGCGTTCAACAACGCCCTGACCTCTGTGGAGGACCTGTCCAGCGAGAAGGTCGACCTCAACTTCGTGAACCCGCAGACCGGACCGTTCTATGTGGAGGGCGCCGAACCCGGGGACACCCTCGCGCTGCACATCGTCGAACTGACCCCGGCCCGCAGCTACGGCGCCTCCGCCACGATTCCGTTCTTCGGCGGGCTCACCAGCACCGACCGCACCGCGTTCCTGCAGGACCCGCTCCCGGACACCACCTGGATTTACCACGTCGACTCCACCCGTTCCACCGTTGGTTTTCAGGCGAGGTTCGGGGACTTTGAGGTCGCGCTGCCGCTGGAACCCATGCTCGGTACCGTTGGGGTGGCCCCTCCCGGCGGCGAGGTCCGCTCCTCGCTGGTGCCCGAACGGTTCGGCGGGAACATGGACGCCCCGGAGGTCAAGGCCGGCACCACGGTGTACCTCGGCGTGAACCAGTCCGGAGCGCTGTTCTCTATAGGAGACGGCCACTACCGGCAGGGCGAAGGCGAAGCCTGCGGCACCGCCGTCGAAGGTGCCATGCACTCCACCATCCTGGTGGAGCTGATCAAGGGCGGCGCCCCGGCCTGGCCGCGGCTGGAGAGCGACGGTGAGTGGATGGCCGTGGGGTCTTCCCGCCCGATGGAGGATTCCTGGCGGATCGGGCAGGTGGAGATGGTGCGCTGGTTCGGCGAGCTCTTCGGCCTGCACCAGATGGACGCCTACCAGCTGCTCACCCAGACCGCGCAGGCGCCGATCGCCAACGCCGTGGACGCGAACTACTCCGTGGTGGTCAAGGCCCGGAAATCCCTGTTCCCGAAGGCCGCCGCCTACGACGGCCTGCACGCCGACCTGCGCCGGCGCAGCGCAGAACTTCTCTAAACACTAGGAGCAGTCATGGATCTGCAGTTGAGCGGCAAGACGGCGCTGGTCACCGGCGGAACCCGGGGGATCGGGCGGGCGATCGTGGAGGCGTTCGCAGCGGAAGGGGCGAACGTTGCCTTCTGCGCCCGGGACGCCGCCGAAGTCGCTGCCACCGAAACGGCGCTCGCGGGCACCGGGGCCACGGTTGAAGGCACCGTTCTGGATGTGGGCGACGGCGGCGCCGTGGCCGCCTGGGTCGACGCCGTTGCCGGCCGTTTCGGAGGGCTGGACGCGGTGGTCAGCAACGTCAGCGCGCTGGCGATCCCGGATTCTCCGGAATCCTGGGAGGCCAGCCTGCGGGTGGATGTGATGGGCACCGTGGCTCTGATGCAGGCGGCAATCCCGCACGTGGAGCGCAGCGAATCGCCGTCGCTTGTGGCTATTTCCAGTGTCTCCGGCCGTGAGGTGGACTTCGCCTCCGGACCCTACGGCACAGCGAAGTCGGCACTGATCGGCTACATGGCCGGGCTCGCGTTCCAGCTGGCCGGCACCGGGATCCGGGCCAATACCGTCTCGCCCGGCAACACCTATTTCGACGGCGGCGTCTGGCAGGGGCTCGAAACGGGGGCTCCGGAGATGTTCACCGAGTCCCTGGCCCTGAACCCCACAGGCCGGATGGGCACGCCGCAGGAGGTGGCCGACGTCGTCGTCTTCGTCTCCAGCCCGCGTGCCTCGCGGATGACCGGTGCGAATGTGCTGGTGGACGGCGGTCTGTCCCGCGGGATCCAGTTCTAGCCTGGCTGGTATCAGGCTGTCCGCTCCGTTTCGCTGCGCAGGATGCAGAACTCGTTGCCTTCCGGGTCGGCCAGGACCACCCAGCCCGTTCCGTCCGGACGCCGCTGGTCATCCACCTGTGTGGCGCCAATGGCCAGCAGGCGTTCGAGTTCCAGGTCCCGGCCGCCTACCTCCGACGGCTCAAGGTCCAGATGCACGCGGTTCTTGACCTGTTTGCTGTCCGGAACGGTGATGAAGAGCAGCCGCTGGGTGCCGTCGGGGGAGGAGATCATGCATTCGTCGTCACCGGGCTGGTTGGGATCAGCGGGGTCATCGTGGAAGTCGAGCACGTGGGCCCAGAATTTCGACTGGGCATAGGCGTCGAGGCTGTCGAAGGTCGTGTGGGAAATCGATACTGTCATGGCCGGAAGCATACGGTTGACCCGTCGGATTTCGCCTTGCGTGGGTGTGGAACGAGGCCGAGGAAGCATGCAGTTTCCCAGTCGCCGTTACAGAAGTTCGCTGGTGGGGTCACTTTGGTAACACGAGCCACGATGACTGGGAGAACTGGGCGGTCCGCCAAGCGGAGTGAGGCCCGTTCGGCTACAGCCGGCGAATCGAAACGTCCTGCACGTGGGCGGGGGAATGCTGCTCGACGACGGACCGGACGTAATCGATCGCGTCCTCGGTCACGCCGTCGTACAACTCTGCAAACGCCTCGCGGGCGGCACGCCGCGGCCAGTCGTCCGCCAGTAATCCCAGGGGCAGGTCCGGATCAAAGCGCGGGAAGCCGCGGAAGACGTTGACTACTTCTGTCCGGGCCCGCATCGACTCAGCCGGGGAAAGCTGGCCCTTGCGCATCCGGTCCAGCGGATCCTGGAGAATCGAGGTGAAGGACGTGTACAACTCACGGGCCAGGTCCAGGTCCCAGGCATCAACCGGGTTGCCGAAGCCGGTCCCCGCAGAAGAGACGCGGCCGCGAATCAGGGACGCCGATACCACTCCGAGCTTTTGGCAGAGGGCTATCGCCTGCTGTCCGTGGTCCCGGGGAGTGATCCACGCGCCGTCGTACAGCGGAGCGAACCACATCCATGACAGGCCCTTGCGCAGCTGCTGCCGTACGGCCCGCTGGTCCTCCGGGATGGAGAAGAGCAGGGTGGTCCAGTCGGGATCGGCAGGACCGTGGTCGGTGCCGAAGACCCGGATCACGGTGAACCCTTCAGTGAGCCGGCGCCGAGCCTTGTCCGACAGGGCATAGAAAGTCCGCCGTCCATCCTTGACGGTGGTTAGGCGGCCTTCCCGCGAGAGCCGGCTGAGCAGTGTCCGCGTGCCCGACGGGCTGACATCCATGCCTGCCATCAGGTCCACGAGGGCACCCGAAGGAACCATGGCTCCCTCTTCCAGCCAGTACTCAGCCATGAGCGTGACCAGTACCCGGCGTCCACGGGGGCCTTCAGCCACGACGGATCGCAGGTCTTCCAGATTGCTCCACACAGCGCTCATAGTGCCATGTTCGCATCACTTATCGCGAACCGTTGACGAACGCACGAAATGTGCCATACATTGCGCATGTGATGAAGATTACATCAGCGCCTTCGAGTCCAGCCCGCCAGTCTGCCGCCGCGGAGCAGTCCGAGGTGCAGAGGGCCGTTGAAATCCGCGGCCTGACCAAGCACTTTCGCCGACAGGACGGTTCGACGGTGCCGGCCATCGACGGCGCTGACCTGAGCATCGAAAAGGGTGAGTTCGTGGTCCTGCTCGGGCCCAGCGGATGTGGAAAGACCACGCTGCTGCGGTCGGTTGCCGGCCTGGAGACCCCTGATTCCGGGCGGATCACCGTGGGCGGGACAACAGTGTTCGACGGCGCCACCGGCACCAACGTGGGTGCGGACCGGCGCGAGCTGAGCATGGTGTTCCAGTCCTACGCGCTCTGGCCGCATATGACCGCCGCGCGGAATGTCCGCTACCCGCTGGAGAACCAGCGCGGAGCGCGGCGCGACCGCTCCACCATGAACCAGCGCGTGGCGGAGGCACTCACCGCCGTCGGGATCGGGGACCTCGGCGGCCAGTACCCCAGCCAGCTCAGCGGTGGCCAGCAGCAGCGCGTCGCCCTGGCCCGTGCGCTGGTCAACAATTCCGACGTCGTCCTCTTTGACGAACCCCTGTCCAACGTGGACGCCAAGGTACGCGAGACATTGCGCGTGGAACTGCTGTCCATGCAGCGCAGGTTCGGGTTCACCGCCCTGTTCGTGACCCATGACCAGGCCGAAGCCATGGAACTGGCCACGCGAATCGCCGTCCTGGACAAGGGGCAGGTACAGCAGTTCGGCACGCCGGATGAGGTGTATGCCCGGCCTGCCACCGAGTACGTGGCGAAGTTCATCGGCAACACCAATGAGCTGGAAGGAACGCGGACTGAAGGCGGCTACAGCACCTCCCTCGGGCTGGTCCGTACGTCCGCCGCGGCCGGGGAACGGGTATCCCTGCTGTTCCGGCCCGAACACGGGAAGCTCTTCGCCGAGCGGCCGGATATGGCCGCTGCACTGCCGGGCCGCGTCGTGGCAGTGCTGTTTATGGGCACCCACACCGAATTCCTTGTCCAGGCCGGTGAGACCCGACTGCGTATCTGGGTCAGCGGCCGTTCCACCGACTTCCGGGACGGAGACGAGGTCTGGGTTGGGCTGCGGGAACAGGACGTGATGGTCTTCCCCCGTGAAGGCTCGGAGCAGCAGGAGCCACAGGAAGAGCGGGCCTGATGAGCATCGAAACCACGGTCAAAGACGACCGGTCCCCAGCGGCGGAGCCCAGCCCGGCCCTGCCGCGGACCCGCCGTACCTTGGCCGCCCGGCTGCGCGCGATGAACAGCTTCGACACGGTCTCCCTGGTTCTGGCCGGTGTCCTGGTGGTGCTCGTCTGCTTACCGCTGGTGCGGGTGGTTATCAACATGTTCTACAAGGACGGCCGCTTCACCCTCGAAGCCATCCAGCGCACCCTCGCCATCGAGGACCTGGGCAAGCTGATCATCGACACGGTTGTGGTTGTCATGGCCAGCTCACTGCTGGCCGTCGTTATCGGGTTCCTCCTGGCCTGGGCCAATACCCGCACGGACGCCAAGTTCGGCATCCTCAACGAGGTGTTTCCGTACCTGCCCTTCCTCCTGCCCCCGATCGCGGGAGCGGTGGGATGGACCATGCTGCTCTCCCCGCAGGCCGGACTGCTTAACTCCTGGCTGCGGGACCTGCTGGGGCTGATAGGGATCCAGCTCGAATCAGGGCCCTTCGACATCAACTCCTGGTACGGGCTGATCCTCGTCTACACCTTCTACGCCGTGCCGTACGTCTACATGAACGTCTCCGCCGCCATGCAGAGCCTCGACTCGAGCCTCGAGGAGGCGTCGCGGATCAGCGGAGCCAGCGCCCTGACCACCCTGCGCCGCGTCACCCTGCCGGCTCTGGCACCTGCCATCGGCGCCGGATTCCTGCTGTGCACATGGTTCGGGTTCGGCATGTTCTCGATTGCCCAGATCATCGGCACCCCCGCCGGCATTGACATGATCCCGGTCCGGATCGTCAAGCTCCTCACCTTCACCTATCCGCCGGACGAGGACCTGGCGATCGGGCTTTCAGCAATCGTGGTCCTCTTCGTCGGCCTGTCCTACTACGTGCAGTACCGCATCCTGAGGAACTCCCGCTTCAGCAGCATCGGCGGCAAGGGCACGCACCACACCGTGACCAAGCTGGGCATCTGGCGCCCGGTGGTCCGCGGCGCCGTGCTGCTCTACGTTGGCGTCTCCACCGTGCTGCCCATGTTTGCCCTGTTCATCGTGTCCCTTAACGGGTACTGGACGGCGAACATCCAGTGGGATTCCCTCAGCCTGGACGCGTTCCGGACCGCGCTGGTGGATGACCCCAAGACCCGGGAAGCGTTCGCCAACTCCATGACACTGGGCCTGGTGGGCGGCGTCATCGGCATCACGGTCGCGGCCATGGTCTCTCTCTATATCGCGCAGCACCGCAGCCGCATGACGCTCGGACTGGACGCCGCGATCAAGCTGCCGGCCTCCATCTCCAACATGGTCATCGCGGTGGGCATCCTGCTGCTGCTGGCGCGCCCGCCGTTCAGCCTCGGCGGCACCTGGCTGATCCTGCTGATCGGCTACCTCGCCCTGTACCTGCCGCAGGCCTCGATCGCGGCGGACGCCGCCGTCGCCACCGTGGGCAAGGAACTGGGGGAGGCCTCCGAGGTCTCCGGCGCCCGCAAGTGGAAGACCTTCCGCCGGGTGTTCCTGCCGCTGATGCTCCCGGGCCTCGTGGGCGGCTTCGCGCTGCTCTTCGTCCGCATCATCGGCGACCTCACCGCCTCCGCGATCCTCTCCGGCACCAACAACGTGGTGGTCGGGTTCCGGATCCTGGAAGTCTTCAACGGCGGGTCCTATGCCCTGCTCGCCGCGCTCGCCTCAACCCTCGTGATCGTCACCGCCGTAATCCTCGTCGCCGTGCTCTGGCTCTCCAAGCGCATGGGCGTCGCCCGAAGCCGCAGGTAAATCCGTCCCACCCCCGAAAGGAAACCCCAATGAAGAGGCACCTTCCCGTTCTGGCCCTGTTCGCCGCCGCATCACTGGCCCTCAGCGCCTGCTCCTCGGCCGGAGGAGACACCGACGTCTCCGAGGCCACCAACCTGGATGCAGAAACCCAGGCCCTCGTGGACGAAGCCAAGGCCGCCGGCACCGTCACCCTGTACGGCATGGTTGAAGAGTCCGCGCTGCGCCAGCTCGCAGCGGACTTCAAGGCCGCCTACGGCATCACCGTGGAACCGCTGCGCCTGGTCTCGAGCGACCTCACCCAGCGGTTCTCCAGCGAAGCAGACAGCGGCAGCAGCCCTGCAGACCTGATCATGCTGACCGATTCCCCGTTCTACGACGAGGCCCTGGAGAAGGAATGGCTCCTTCCGTTCTCCGAGGCGGAGATCCCCGGGTCCCTAATCGAAGAATTCCCGGCCGAGCTCTACACCCATGACGGGAACACCCCCATCATTTCCATGGTCCCCACCGAGATGGCGTACAACACCGACTTGGTGGCCAGCGCCCCCACTTCCTGGGAGGAATATGCGAAGCCCGAGCACAAGGGCAAGATCCAGATCGCCGAGGTGGATTCCTCCCCGGCAAACATCGCTTTCTGGTCACTGATGCGCAGCGAATACGGGGACGGGTTCCTGGAAGACATCGCCGCGAACACCCCGGTGCTCTCCGGCGGCGCCGTTCCGGGCACCCAAGCCGTGGCAGCCGGCGAGTCTGCCATCGCCCACCCCGGCGTTCTGGCCGTGGTGAAGTCCCTTCAGGGAAGCGGAGCGCCTGTCGAAATCTCTTCCCCGAGTCCCACCACCGGTCCCGAAGTTGGTCTGGGTTTGGTCAACAACTCCCCGAACCCGGCCGGCGCCAAACTTCTGGCCGCGTTCCTGATGAGCAAGGACGGGAACCAGCGGTTCAACGAAGTCGTCTCGCAGATCTCTCCGTACGATTCCGAGGGCATGGCCGGCTTCACCCGGGTCCGGGACATCGAAATGTCCGACGCCGCCGAGCTCAAGACCCTGCTGGGCATGAACTGATATGCAGATCCACACCAAGGACGCCCGCCGGAGCGCCCACGACTTCGACGCGCAGCTGCCGGAGGGCTTCGACGATGCCCACCGCCGGTTCGCGCGGCTGCGCGCCGAAAACCCGGTTGCCCGGAGCCAGGACTTCGGCGGGTTCTGGGCCATGCTCGGCTATGAGGAACTGACCGAGGTCATCACCGACATCGACAGGTTCACCACGAACAAGCAGAACGCCATTCCGAAGTTCGCCTTTACCGGCGTCCGGCCGCCGCTGCACCTGGACCCGCCGCAGCACACCAGCTACCGGCGCGTGATCAACCACTTCTTCACGCCGCCGAAGATGCGCGCCCTGGAACCTGTGGTGCGCCGGTGCGTCGTCGAATTGCTGGAGCCGCTCATCGCCGAGGGGACCGTGGACGTGGCGAGGGCGTACGCCCAGAAGCTGCCCGCCCACGTGTTCGCGGAGTTCTTTAACCTCTCGGTGGACACCAGCCTGGACATCAAGGCAGTCAGCGGCACCTACGTTGACGCCATCCAGGTGCTGGACCATGACACGGTCAAGGGCCTGAGCAAGCGGCTGTATGAGATTGCGCAGGCAATCATCGACGAGCGGAAAGCGGGATCTTTCTCCGCGGAGGAGGATCTCACGCAGGCGCTGCTGGAGGCAGAGGACGACGGCGGTCCGCTTCCGGATGCGATGGTCCTGGGCTGCGTCCGGCAGCTGATCGTCACGGGGATGGTGGCGCCGAGCGTTTTTATCGGCAACATGTTCGTGCACCTCAGCCGGGATCCGGAACTCCAGGAGCACCTGCGGGAGCATCCGGAGGATATTCCGGCGGCGGTGGAGGAGTTCCTGCGCCTCTACAACCCGTACCGCGGCATGGCGCGTACCGCCCGCCGGGACACAGTGGTGGGCGGGCAGCAGATCCTGGCCGATGATCCGATAGCGCTGGTCTACACCGCCGCCAACCGGGATCCGCGGGTGTTCGATGACCCGGATTCGTTCCGCCTGAACCGGGAGAACATCAGCCGGCACATCAGCTTCGGCCGGGGAACGCACTCCTGCCCCGGCGCACCGCTGGCCCGCATGATGTTCCGCATCACCCTGGAAGAGGCCCTCTCCCGCAGCCGCTTCGACCTCACCGGCGACCCCGGCATGGCGAAGTGGGCGGAGTGGGGGACGAACCACGTGCCGCTTGAGTTCATCGCCATGGGAGCGTGATGGATCCGATCGGCAGCGGCCGCCTGGCCGGCAGTTTCTCCCTGCCCAGCGACGACCCCCAGGAGGCGTTTGCCGCCTATGCCCGGATGCGCCGGGAGCGTCCCGCGGCCTACACCCGGGACCTGGGCGGGTACTGGGCGCTGACCCGGTTCGAGGACGTGCAGGCGGCTGCTGCCGATTCGGAAACCTTCATCTCCTCCGTCAAGGCGGTGGTTCCCAGTGATCCCCGAGGTATCCGGAGGCCGCCGCTGAACTTCGATGCCCCTCGGCACACGCCGTTCCGGCGGGCCCTCAGCCGAACCCTCTCTCCGGGACGCGTGGCGGCGCTCTCGGAGCGGATCGGGGAGCGGGCACATGCGCTTTTCGAGGATTTCGCGGACGGGTCCGACGACGATATTTCCCGCACCTTCGGTACGCTGCTTCCCGCCTACGCGGAGGCGCTCTGGCTCAACCTCGAGGATGAGCGCATCACGTGGCTGGCGCAGACCGCAACGGCGTGGGTAGACGCGTGGCGGCGGCAGGACGGTGCCGCCGTCACCCGCCACAGCGAGGAAATGTACGACGTCGCCCGCTGGCTGGTGGCAGACCGCCGCCGTAACCCGCGGGACCCGCGCCAGGACCCGGCGTCGTCCCTGCTTTCCGAGCGGGTGGACGGCCGGGAACTGGACGAGGAACACATCATCGGCGCGCTGCGGCAGTCCCTGGTGGTGGGGATGGTTGCCCCGCCGCTGCTGATCGGCGGGATCGCCCGGCATCTGGCACTGGATCCGCAGCTGCATGCCGCGATGCGCTCAGGGGACGTGCCGCTGGAGCGGGCGCTGGAGGAGTTCCTGCGCCTGTACACGCCCTACCGCGGCTTCGCTCGCACGGTCAGCGAGCCGGTTGTCGTGGCGGGTGAAACGCTGCAGCCCGGCGAACCGGTCACTCTTGTCTACGCTGCGGCGAACCGGGATCCGGCTCGGTTCCCGGACCCGGACCGGTTCGACGCCTTCCGGGAGAACGTGGACGGCCACCTGGGTTTCGGCCGGGGACGGCACCAGTGTGTTGGCCAGCATCTGGCCCGCGGCATCATCGGTGCCGCCCTGCAGGTCCTGGTCCACCGGGCTGAACGCCTGGAGCTCCTGGGCACGCCGGAGCCGACCCGCATGCCCGAACTCGGCTACCAGTCCGTCCGGATCCGGGTGCACCGATGAACGGAGGAACGTTGACCGCTACCGAAACCTTGACCCGCCGAAACACCGGACTCGTCTGGGGGCTCAAGGACAGTTTCCTGGCGTACGTCGCCGGCTGCCCGGACGGCACTGTCGAACTTTCCCCCGGGACCGGCCAGTTGCCTGACGGCAGCTTCTATTTCTCGCCGGATCCGGGTGCCCCGCCGGCTGCCCTGCAGTTCCGCGGCGGCGTCCGGCTCCGGGCGCACGGCGGGATGCTGGACGTCTGTCTGGCCGATCCGCGGGTCGATGAAGTATCCGGGCAGCCCGTCCTGACCGCCGAAACCTGGAAGGACGGGGTGTGGCAGCGGATCTCTTTCGCGGATTTGAGCTGGTTGCCTGCCGTTGCCGGAACGGACGACGACGGAGGGGACGGTACGGTCCGCACGCTGCTGGCAGAGACGCGGCTGCACCCCGAGGCAACGGCACTGTTTGACGACACCTACCCCGCGGGGGAGGTCCTCTCACCGCTCCTGGTTCGGACACCGCTGGAGGACTCCAATAGCTGACGCCCGAAGCGGACCAAGGTGGCGTCCCGGCGCTGCCCTGACCGCTGGCCGACCGGAGGAGGGTATGTGCACCGCGTTTCCCAGCGAAAGCCACAAACCGGAGCGGATCGGGGAGGAAACCCGCATTGGTGGGCGGGTCGGCCGGGACGAATCCGGGGCGGTGCGGCAGGATCGGACAATCGTCCGTCTCAGCAAAGGGGAGCTCGAATGGGGATTTTCGGAAAGAAGCGCTCATCAGGGAAGGAACCGGCACAGGAAGAGGGACCCGACCCGTACCTGACGGTGTTTTCAGCCTCAGAAGCCAACGACTTCCGCGCCCTGACCCGTGAGGTCTTCGCCGAGATGGGCTTCGAAGTCCAGATGCATCCGGATCATGCGGTTGACAGTGAGGGGCGGAAGTACGGGTTCTGGAATATCGCCGCGCTCTGCAGCGGGTTGCCGCGGGCAGACTGGAGGCCGGCGATCACCGGCCACCTGAAGAACGTGCTGGCAGGGTTCGACCAGGATCCTTTCGCCGCCCTCTCACCCGAAGACGCCGCCAAGCAGACTTTTACCCGGCTCTATGACGAATCGGCGTTTCCCAGCCTGGAGGGGTATCCCCACCGAGAATTCGCTCCGGGAATCGTCGAGCTGCTGGCCCTGGACCTTCCCGAGTCCGTCGCCATGTTCGACCACCAGAAGGCCCAGCACTTCGGCGGGTGGGAGGCCCTGAGGAACCAGGGAATCGCCAACCTGCAGGGCCTGGATGTTGAGCGGCTTCAAACCATCCCGGCGCATGGCGCAACCTTCAGCTGCCTGTCCGGCAACTCCTTCTACACGGGCAGCAGGGCAGTGCTGCTCCCCGGACTGGCAACGCAGGTCACCGGCAAGCGCGTGCATGAGGACCTCGGCTGGCTGCTCTGCGTTCCCAACCGGCACCAGGTTGCCTGGCACATCATTGAGGACGCATCAATCGTTGGAGCCGTGCAGGGGATGGCCGGTTTCGGAATCGAGGCTTACAGCAGCGTTCCCGGTCCGGTGAGTCCGCACGTGTACTGGTCGAACGGCAGCGGCTACGAACAGCTCACGCACCGGAAGGACGACGGCACGCTGGTGGTCCGGGTCAGCCCGAACTTCCAGCGGGTCATCGAAGCGGTCACCGCGGCCACACCCGGATCCTGATACCCGGCCCCAACGAAAACGGGAGGGACAGCCAAAGCCGTCCCTCCCGCCGTCGTACGCCTGCTGTTTGTCCGCGCGGAACTACAGCTGCGAACCGACCTTGAAGTCGGTCGCGTCGCCGCGGGTGTAGGAGAAGCCGTCAGCGCCGATGGTCACTTCCATTTCGGAGGAGTCGGTGCGGGCAATGACTTCCTGCGGGTTGCCGTCCAGGTCCAGGACCAGGGAGGCCTCGGTGTACCAGGACGGAACCACGGGGTTGCCCCACCAGTCGCGGCGCTGGTTGTCGTGGACGTCCCAGGTGATGGTGGGGTTGTCCGGGTCGCCGGTGTAGTAGTCCTGGGTGTAGATCTCGATGCGGTGGTCATCCGGATCCAGGATGTAGAGGTAGAACGCGTTGGAGACGCCGTGGCGTCCGGGGCCGCGCTCGATCCGGTCGGAGATGCGCAGGGCGCCCATCTTGTCGCAGATCTGGATGATGTTGTGCTTCTCGTGCGTGGCGAACGCAACGTGGTGCATGCGGGGACCGTCGCCGCCGGTCAGGGCGGTGTCATGCACGGTGTCCTTGCGGTGCATCCACGCGGCGTAGGTGACGCCGTCGGAATCCTTGATGTCCTCGGAGACGCGGAAGCCCAGGTTCTCCAGGTAGGCGCGGCCGCGGGGAACGTCCGGGGTGACCTGGTTGAAGTGGTCCAGGCGCACCAGCTCGCCGGCCGAGTAGAGGTCGTAGCGCTGGGTCAGGCGCTCCACGTGGTCAACGTGGTAGAAGAACTCGTACGGGAAGCCCAGCGGGTCCTCCACGCGGACGGAGTCGCCCACGCCCTTGGTGAAGCCGTTCGCCCGGCGTTCGGTGCGGCAGCCCATTTCCTTGTAGTAGGCCTCGGCAACATCCACGTCTTCCGGGGTGCGCACGCGGTAGGCGAAGGATGCGACGGCGGCGACCGGTCCCTTGCGCAGCACCAGGTTGTGGTGGATGAACTCCTCGAGGGAGCGCAGGTAGATGGCGTTCTCGTCCTCTTCGGTCACGTGCAGGCCGAGGACGTCCACGTAGAACTCGCGGGACTTGGCCAGGTCTGTGACCACCAGTTCCATGTAGGCGCAGCGGACGATGTCCGGCGGGTTGATGGACGGCTTGGGAATGGGGTTGGCGTTCATGGGGTTCTCTCTTCGTTGAAAGGGGGGGGTGGAGGTCTGACGGCGCAGGGCGTGGGCGCGCTGCGCCGTCAGGCTTTGGGTGCTGTTGCTTATTTGCCGGTGCCGAAGCGGGGCGAGTGGGCTTCGTTGAGGGTGATCTGGATCGACTGCTGGGTGGTGTAGAAATCAACAGAGCGGTAGCCGCCCTCGCGTCCGAGGCCTGAGGCCTTGACGCCGCCGAACGGGGTGCGCAGGTCACGGACGTTGTTGGAGTTCAGCCACACCATGCCCGACTCGATGGCGTGTGCGAAGTTGTGTGCGCGCTTCAGGTTCGAGGTCCAGACGTAGGCGGCGAGCCCATACTTGGTGTCGTTTGCGAGCTGAAGCGCCTCTTCGTCGGTGTCGAAGGGGGTGATCGCGACGACGGGGCCGAAGATTTCCTCCTGGAAGATCCGCGCGTCGGGCTTCACATCGGCGAAGACGGTCGGGGCCACGTAGTTGCCGGTGGGGAAGCCCTCGGCCCGGCCGCCGCCGGCTAGCAGGCGGCCTTCACCCTTGCCGATCTCGATGTAGCTCATGACCTTGTCGAAGTGGTTCGGGTGTACGAGTGAGCCAACCTCGGTGGCGGGGTCGCTCGGGAGCCCCACCCGGATGTTCTTCGCGCGCTCGGCGAAGCGGGCCACGAAGTCGTCGTAGATCTCGCGCTGCACGAGCACGCGGCTGCCGGCGGTGCAGCGTTCGCCGTTGAGGCTGAACACTCCGAAGACGGTGGCATCGAGGGCGGCCTCGATGTCGGCGTCGGCGAAGACGACGGCGGGGCTCTTGCCGCCGAGCTCGAGCGAGAGGCTCTTGAACTGCGGGGCAGCTGCGGTCGAGATGGTGGCGCCGGTGGAGCTGTCGCCGGTGAAGGAAATGATCGGCACATCGGGGTGCTTCACGAGGTAGTCGCCGGCAACGCTGCCGGACCCGAAGATCAGGTTGAAGACGCCGTCGGGCAGGCCTGCCTCACGGAAGATCTCCGGCCACAGCACAGCCGAGAGCGGGGTGTAGCTGGCCGGCTTCATGACGACGGTGTTGCCGGTCGCGATGGCCGGCGCGAGCTTCCAGGATTCCTGCATGAACGGAACGTTCCAGGGGGTGATCAGGCCGGCGACGCCGATCGGCTTGCGGTTCACGTAGTTGATCTGGCGTCCGGGAACCTTGAACGCGTTGTCTTCCTGGGAAACGATGAGGTCCGCGAAGAAGCGGAAGTTCTCGGCTGCACGGCGCGCCTGGCCCTTGGCCTGGGTGATGGGCAGGCCGGAGTCGTAGCTCTCGAGGAGGGCGAGCTCTTCATCACGCGATTCGACGATGTCGGCGATCTTGTGCAGCACACGGGACCGTTCCCGCGGCAGCATGGTCGGCCACGGGCCGTTCTGGAAGGCGTCCTTGGCGGCTGCAACCGCGCGGTCGACGTCTTCCGGCTGCGCTGAAGCGACAGTGGCGTAGTTTTCGTTCGTTACCGGTTCCAGCACGTCGAACGTGGCGCCGTTGGCGGAATCCACGAATTCACCGTTGATGAAGTGCTGGAGGTGCGTGGGCAGGTTTTCCGGAATGTTGTGCTCAGCCATGGGCTTCTCCTTTGATGCTGCGGACATTGAGGGGGTTGGGGGTTAGCTGGTGGTGCTGGGGGTGTGCTTCAGGTACGCGTCGAGGGTGGCGATCCGGTGGGCGCGGGCCGCGGCCTCGACCGTGCCGGCGTCGGCCTTTGCCTCGATCAGTTCGAGCAGGTGCTCGTGCTCGGCGACGGAGTCCTGGGCCCGGCCGGGAACGTAGCTGAAGGTGGAGGAGCGCAGGGCGCCCAGCCGGTTCCAGCCGCGGTGGACCAGGTCCAGGATGTGCGGATTGGGGCAGTTGGTGAACAGGGCGGAGTGAAAGTCCCGGTTCAGGGCGGTGAAGCGGACCGGGTCAAAGTGCTCCAGGCAGTCGCGCATTTCTGCGTTGATGGCCTTGGCATTCGCCAGGTCCTCAGCAGTGACGAGCGGTGCGGAGAGCGCCGTCGCGTACCCTTCCACCAGGCTCAGGGTCTGCATGGTGTAGAGGTACTCGGTGGGGTCGATGCCGGTGACGGTGGCGCCGACGTTCCGCTCGAACCGGACCAGTCCTTCGGCTTCCAGCCGGCGGATCGCCTCCCGGACCGGGACGGCGGAGCAGCCCAGGTCAGCGGCGATCCGGCCGAGCACCAGGCGGTACCCGGGCCCGTATTCACCGGAGGCGATCTTCGACTGGACGGTCTGGTAGGCCTGTTCGGCCTTGCTGACTGTCCCGTCTTTGGACGAGGTGTTCACGCCTGTTCCGCCGCCCAGGCCTCGTACTTTTCCTTCCACGCCGCGTTCATCGGGTAGAGGCCGTCGACGCCGTGGCCGGCCTTGACCATTTCGGCGATGAACTCTTCCTGGTGTTCCTGCTTGATGCAGGCGTCCACCAGTTCCTCGGCGATGGCCGGCGGGATGACCAGGATGCCGTCGTCGTCGGCCACGATGATGTCGCCGGGTTGGACGGTGGAGCCGCCGCAGGCGATGGTGATGTCCGTGTCCCAGGGGATGTGCCGGCGGCCGAGTACTGCGGGGTGCGGGTTGGCGCAGTAGACGGGCAGGTCGAAGCTGGCGACGGTGGAGTAGTCGCGGACGCCGCCGTCGGTGATGATGGCTGCGGCGCCGTTGTGCATGGCACGCAGGGCGAGGATGTCGCCGAGGGTGCCGGTGCCTTTTTCGCCGCGGGCTTCCATGACCAGCACTTCGCCTTCGCGGACGGAGTCGATGGCGCGCTTCTGCGCGTTGTAGCCGCCGCCGTGGGTCTTGAAGAGGTCCTCGCGGTTGGGGACGTAGCGCAGGGTGCGGGCGGTGCCGACTACCTTGCGGCCGGTCTTGGTGCCGGTGAGGCCGTCGATGGAGACGTTGTTCAGGCCGCGGGCGCGCATCTGCGAGCTCAGCGTGGCGGTGGCAACGGATTCCAGCTTGGCCTTCAGCTCCGGGGTGAGCGTGGGCTGCTTCGGGGTGAGGCCCGCCTTCTCGGCGGAGCCCCAGGCCTCTTCGCGCTGCTTGTCATCGATCTTGGGCTGCGCGCCGAAGGCGGCCAGCGGCGTCGTGCCTTCCGTGACGGTGGTGGTCAGCTTCCCGGTGGTCAGTCCTGTGGACGGGGAGTCCACTTCAATTTCGACGACGTCGCCCGGGACAGCCACGGAGGCTCCGGCGGGGGTGCCGGTGAGGATCATATCTCCGGGTTCGAGGGTGAGCAGCTGGGAGAGGTCGGCGACCAGCTGCGCGAAGGGGAAGAGCAGGTCTTCGGTGGTGTCGTCCTGGGCGAGTTCGCCGTTGACCCAGGTGCGGACGCGCAGGGCTGCGGGGTCCAGGGAGGCGGCGTCGAGGATGGCCGGGCCCACGGGGGTGAAGCCGTCGCCGCCCTTGGAGCGGAGGTTGGAGCCTTTGTCTGCCCAGCGGAGGTCGTACACGCCGAGGTCGTTGCTGGCGGTGACGCCGCCAACGTAGCTCCAGGCGTCTTCAACGGAGACGCGGCGGGCGGTCTTGCCGATGATCAGGGCGATCTCGCCTTCGAAGCCGAGCAGCTCGCAGCCGGCCGGGCGCTCCACCGTGCCGCCGGTGAGGGCGAGGGAGGAGCTGGGCTTCAGGAAGTAGGAGGGCATCTCCGGGGTGCGTCCGCGTTCTGCTGCCCGGCTGGGGTAGTTGATGTGGACGGCGATGACCTTGCCGGCCTGTGCCAGTATCTCCGGTGTGGCGGTGCTGCTCGTGGACATCTCACTCCTGGATCAAGTACGAAATCGTATATGATCCAGTGTGCCCTGTGGGGTGGGTCACGTCAAGGGGTGGGATAACGACTGGCGGTCACCGTGCCCGGGGTTTTGCAAGGTGCCCTCTACCGTCGAGTGCCAACATGCGCACCCCCGACCAGTATGTCTGGAGCTGAGCCAGATCCCATCTCTATGCGGAGGCCATGGCATTATCGGAGGATGGCTAGCACGATTGAACAGGTGAGAGGTATCGGTTATGAGGGGCACACCATTGAGTCCTTCCTTGCCGTCCTCTCAGACGCGCGGGTCGAATGCGTGATTGACGTCCGTCTTAATGCGATTTCCAGAAAGAAGGGGTTCTCGAAGCGGGCGTTGACCGACGCGCTGACTGGTGCGGGCATCGAGTATCTTCATCTGCCGGGACTTGGGAACCCTAAGGACAACAGAGACGGTTTCTGGAAGCCAGATACCAGCCTCGCCAGCATTGCGCATGCTGAGTACCGTCGCATGCTCAAGTCGGAACGCGCTCGTGCGGCGCTCAGCGTCCTTCTTGAGGTAGCTGAGACGAAGTCGGTGAGGCTTCTGTGCTTCGAGGAACGTGAAGAAAGATGCCACCGCCGATTAATCCTTGAATCGTTGGAGAATCTTGAGTCTAGCAATGGAGCCCCAAGGCCACGTTAGCTTGATCTGTAGACCCCAAGCACGCTGAACGCAAGTGGGTGTTTCAATTGGTTGCCGACGAAGAATAGTGGGCCCCGACTGGACAAACACATTTGCTCGAAGAAGCGCTTGTGAAGTTCATTCATGGCCTCGTCGTCGTCCCGATCCTTCAACCGTCTTTGGAGCGCGACTAGTTCCCAATCCAGCATGCCCTGATTGTGGCCTTTGCATGTTGGATCTTCACAGTAGTAGGAGTACTTAGCGTCAAATCGCGGGGCTTCAAGTAACTGCACCTTCGGGGCTTCGCCAAAGAGGTCTTCCTGGCCAAGGTTCACCTTTAACTTTTGCGCCTGTTCGGGAGTCCAGCCAGGGTGGCGGGTGATTCTTAAGTCCGCGACTGTCCGTGGCCTGACTATTGCCAAGGATGGGTAGGGGCGTCCTTCTCGCTGTGCTCTGAGTATGCCGCACATCGTCCATTGGGATGATAGGGGAGACACATAGGGGTGTCTGGCCTTCCACCCATCCAGATGGTCAACCGCAGAGATTGAAGCGCGGTCGGGTATGTAGCTTTCGCTCCGCGGATCCTTATTTGCTGGCTTTATCTGGACGGTTATGAGGTCGTACTTGCGAAACTTCAGGTACTCATCCATGGACCTGAAGGGGATGGGATACAGGCGCACCCATTCTGGACCCTCAGAACGCATCCGGATTCCTGCGACGCAGACTGTGTCGCCATACGCAGCCGAAGGCTGAGGCGCCGCCTTTACCGTAACCAGTACTTTAGCCATCTCCCATTGACCGCCATGATCCTTTGGGTAGCAGCTCCGGCCCTCCCCGTCGAGTGGCAACATGTCGAACATAATGATCCCCCATATTCGCGCTGTTTAGGAGTGCTGAGACTAGCACTACCATGCCAATCGGACCTGTGGCAGGCCCTTCTTCTCGCATGCATTCGAAGGAGCGGTGCTCACAATAGACAAACTTGCATGGCCGCCGTCCTGATCGTCGAATCATTGACGACGTTCCGTGCGCGCTCTTTGATTACTTCCCCTCCGCTCCTAACCTGCGTGGCTTAGGAATCCGCCGACACCGTGAGGTTGTACTCAGGACGCTGCCCGGATGCATCACGGAGATCCACTTTGACGTAGAAACAACATCAATATCCCAGAAATTATCACCTATGACGAAGTACTGGCGCGCGCACGATGGGCCCTTGACCTGCCTAATCCGTGACCCGACTTGTGGATGATGGCCCAATGTCCTTGGGGTTGGTCGACGCGATTGGTTCAATCGAATCAAGGCGTGTCCTGTTCCGCTCCCTTTTGGAAAAAGCTGAATTGTTGATCCTGTGATGTCACTCTCGGGCTAAACCGGACACCTGAATCTCCCAGCGCTTTGGCAAGGCCAGCGGCCCGCCAGACGGCGCGCTGTTCTGGTTTCTCTCGATGATATGCATCTTTTTTCAGGCTGATATCAGCTAATTGGATTCCGAGTACATCACGGCAAGAACACACACCGCCGAAAACCCAGCCTGCGCGAGCAGCAGCACCCCGGGCACATAACCCAAAAACAGCCCGAGCAGCAGCGGAACCAGCGCCAGCAGTGTGGTGTCCACGCCGCGGACCATCGACCCGGCCTGTGCGCTAGGCATCGGACCGAACGGAGTGTCGATGGGAGGAGCTGTCCAATCGGGCTGGACCCGGTAGGCACCCCGCACCGCCGACGCACCAAACCCCACACCGGCCAGCGCACCCAGAGCGATCAGCGAAGGATCGCCCGCGCCGAGCAGCACCAGCACCGCACACAACACCGCAGTCCACAGCGCCAGCGCGGCGGCAGGCAGCGCCATCCGACTCAGCCGCACGACGGACACCGACAGCGGCAGCAGCATGTCCAGGCCCGGCATAATCGACGTCCGCCGGGCCACCGCACCCAGCGCCGGAACCGCCGCAAACACGGCCACAGCGATCATCCCCAGCTGCACCAGCGGAGGCTGGGCACCGCCGGCCAGCAACACGACCAGGAACACCGCCAGCACCAGCACCGGACGGACCCAGAGGCCGCGGGTCCGCAGGAACGCCGTGGTATCGGCGCGCAGCAGGGCACCAAACGGAGTCCGCCCGCCCCGCGCATACCAGCGCGCAGCACGGGCGGAGGCAACGCCGTCGGGCTCTGCCGAAAGCGCACGGCCCACCTCATTGAGATCCATCAGGTACACCGCGGCACCGGTGTGCCCGGAGACCGCGCCGCCGCGGATCAGCTCCCGGCCCGGAATCCGATCCAGCCGGGCGAACACGAGCAGGCCCAAGACAACGGTGACGCTCAGAGAACCGACCGCCAACGCAGAGGACCCCGCGGCAACCCGCACCGTGACCAGGCTCAGCAGCGCCAGCACCAGCAGGCCGGAAAGCATGCCGCGGCGCCGCTCAGCTGCGGACTGCGGAGCCGACCGGGCCTGCTGCAAACCCGCGAGCAGCACGGCACAGACAGCACCCACCCCAAACGTCGCAGCCGTCAGGAACTGCCCCCGCACACTGGTTTCCAGATCCATCACAAACCCGAACGGCAGATACAGCACGGCGGTGCCCGCCCACACCAGCAGCAGGCGCCGGACCAGCCTGCCGACCACCATCGGCCGCCGCTCCAGCGGCAGGCTCAGCCACCAGTACCCTTCGGGTCCGCTGACTGCCGCCGGGCCCAGTTTCCGGGCGACCACCATGATCGCTGCCAGCGCCGCGAAGACCAGCAGGGCCGCAGCCGCGCCGTCGGGCAGGGAGAACGACGGCGGCGCTACCAGGGTGCGCCCGGAACCGACGTTCCAGGCCAGGGCCACCTGCTCGCGCAGGGCCAGGACGAGCCCCACAGCCAAGGCTCCGATCGTTCCCAGCGCCAGCACGGCGGTATAGACGTCGACGAAGGCATCCCGGAGCCGGGTCCGGCCGCGGGAAAACGCCCGCGAGGCCTGCCGGGTGTAGCGGACCGGGTTGAAGGAAGGAGGTGCCTGGACGGCCTCGGCGGTCATGGGTCAGCGTCCGGCGATTTCCGCGGCGGCGCGCTCGGGCTCGATCTCCCGGACGTCGTCGTCAATCAGCAGGCACCGGTCCGCGGCGGCCAGCAGCAGCGCCGGATCGTGGGTGACCAGCAGAACCGTCCCGCCGTCGGCGGCATAGGCCTGGATGCGTTCCCCGACGCGTTCGCGCATGGCGGGGTCCAGGCGCTGCTCCGGTTCATCGAGGATCAGCAGCGACGACGGCCGGATCAGGGCCGAAGCCAGCAGCAGCCGGCGGCGCTGGCCGGAGGAGACGGAAGCGGGAACGGCGTCGGCCCTCTCCTGCAGGGTGAAGAAGTCCAGTTCTGCGTCGACGGCGGCGTCCGGATCCGGGACCGAGTGGCCGCGGGCGACCAGCTGCAGGTGCTCGCGCAGGGAGAGGGAAGGGAAGAACGCGTCCTCATCGAACAGGGCGGCCACCTGCCGGCGGAACGGGATCGCGTCCTCGTTGACCGGCAGCCCGTGGACCCGGACCTCGCCGTCGAGCATCTGCTGCTTCCCGGCGATGGTGCGGGCCGCCGTGGACTTCCCGGCACCGTTGAAGCCAACGACGCCGAGGATCTCGCCTGCGTCGGCGCGTGCGGTGATCGGCCCGCACACAGGCATGCCGCCGTAGCCTACGGACAAGTTGGCAATATCGAGCACGGCCCCCGGGAAAGTCATGGGGTTTAATCTAACCGGGCCAGGGATCGTTGCGAGCCGCCGCATCCGCAAGCGGCAAATTGACGGCATTCACCGGCATGGGCCAGCGCCCAGTGGCGCGGTGGAAATCAATGGCTTGCATCATAGGCGCCACATTAAAAGCATTGACGTTCAGACTGTATTTGACGCCATTGGCGAATCTGACCCACAGAAACGGCTGTCCTCGCATTCGCTGCATCCGGTAGTCGACAATGTCGCTGTAGGGGAGGACATGTTCCGGTCCAAAGATCTTGCGGAAGGCAAGCTCATACTGGCGCGGTGCCACATAGACCTTCCGGTAGATCCACAGGAACATTAACCCGCCAAGGAATATGGCCACGGAACTGATGACCATTCCAATCTCCGGGTCTTCAATGGACAGGGCGGCCAAGCCCATCAGGAGCCCGACGGCGACGAAGAGCCATCCGACAGCCGGCACCACCTTGGGCGGGCGGATTCGTTCCGGGTGGTCCTTCGACCGGTTGGGGTGTTTACGAGCCCACCAGGAAATAAGGGCGATGGACACGGTCATGCCGGTCGGTATTGCGATCTGCAGGATCGTCCCTGTCGACATAACTTCCCCCATTACGTTTGCCCACTTAGCGTTTCCGCACCGATCCTGCCGAGAAATCTACCCCAAGCAGGATGTTGCTGGCTCGAACGGTGCCCGGTGGTCTAAGCCCTGGGCGCCGAGGGTGGCCGCCAAGCGCGGCGGGCCCTCCACACCATGCGCAGGGCCCGCCGTCGTTCCTAAACAACCGGCTTAGCGGGGGCGAGAGCGCTCCTCACCGAGATACTTCGCTTCAATTTCCTTGCTCCAAGCACGCGCGTACAGGCCAAGGGCGCCCTGGTCCCGGCACGAAAAGCCCAGCAGGTTGAGTGCCAGCTGGCCCGCCCCCATGGCCAGCTGCGGCGCACTGCGGCTGATGCGATTTTTGTCTGCCCGGTACAGATACTCATCGATTGCCCTGACCCAGCGCTTCCGCCAAATATCCACTGCCGGCTCCGAGGCAACGGCGGCCATCACCCTGTGCGCAGGTGTAACGCGAGGCGCTACCTGGGCCATTGCCCTGCGCGCAGACTCAGTCGGCGATCCTAAAGAACCTGTGCAGGCGTGCAGATGGGTGTTCCAGTAGTAATCCCAACTGATGGTTCTGCGGTCGGGCCAAAGAGCGGAGCGCGGTCCCCGCATCATGGAATGTCCGGTGTCGAAGAGAAGCAGTGCGGCCAGCATGGAGCGCGTCTTGAGGCTGGGAAAACGGTTGATCGCCCACAGGGCCAGGTCTGAGGACACCTCGGAAACCTCCCCTGCCAGTTCCAAGCCCTTCGGTCCACCGAACCGCACAAGTGTCGCTTCAACCAGTTCAGGTACCGGTTCGCCCGGCTGCGGCGGATAAACGATGTTCGGGGAGCGGGACATCTCCACGGCACCCAGGTTGGCAACATTCTCGTCCGCCAGTGCCTGCGCGAACTTCCATAGGCGCGTAGCGGCCTCGTCGTCTGCGGCCCTCAAATGCAGGAGCACCGACGGATGGTCTGATTCCAGGTTGCGTGTAAACCGTAACCGGCCCTCCTCCGCAGTCCGTTGGGCGGTCAGCGGGGCAACGATAAAGCGGACAATTTCATCGCCCACATCAGTGCGCTCAGGCTGTATGGTCAGAGCGGACCACAGGGTAGATGTGTCGGTGTGCTGCTGAGCAGTACGGGTAACTGTTCCTCGTTGAAGTGTTTTGGCTGGCATTCCGCGGCTCATATCATCCCCCACTAACGATGCTGTCTCGGTAGGTTGCAGTGTCGGCAAAAAGGTCGAGGTATGTGCCGTATCTGGCTAAATACATCCCTTTTGGGTCGGGGTGTCTTCTCCTGCGTGCGCGGTGCGGCTAACTTGCGCCACGCGCCGCGCCAGAGCTCCTGTTGTCTAATCCCGGTGCTGTAGACGAGCTCGGCTGGCGTCCCCCATTGAGCTACCGGCCGGGCGTTCACAGGAGGTTGGCCGACCTCCTGGATGGTATGGCCGGTGCAGGCTGTTTTGGTGACACTGGCCCGTTCGATGCGCGAGACGGTGAACCACCGCATCGCGTTGCGCAGCCTGCACCACACCACCAGATACCACTGGCCGCTGGCCGAGGCGAAGAGGACGGGCTCGACGTCGCGCGAGGAAGCAGGCGGGGCATTGACCCACACGCGGGAAGCCAGCTCATCGGCTCGGGCCCGGGTTCGGGGGTCCAGGACGTCCAGAATTTTTCGGACGCCGGCTGCCGCGAGGTCCGCGTAGGGAGCGTCCGACGCCGCAGAGACGGCGGCGATCAGGGCCACCGCCTGGGCGCCGAGGGCAGTGTGGCCGCCAAGCGCGGCGGGCCCTCCACACCATGCGCAGGGCCCGCCGCCGTTCCTTACGCAACTGACTTAGCGGGTGCGAGAGCGCTCCTCACCGAGATACTTCGCTTCAATTTCCTTGCTCCAAGCACGCGCGTAGAGGCCAAGGGCGCCCTGGTCCCGGGATGGGAAGCCCAGCCGGTTGAGTGTCAGATGGCCGGCCACCATGGCCAACTGTGGCGCACTGCGGCTGATGCGGTTTTTGTCTGCCCGGTACAGATACTCATCGATCGCCCTGACCCAGCGCTTCCGCCAAATATCCACTGCCGGCTCCGAGGCAACGGCGGCCATCACCCTGTGGGTGGGCATAACCCGTGGTGCTATCTGGGCCATTGCCGTGCGGACAGACTCAGGCGACGATCCCAAAGAACCCGTGCAGGTGTGCAGATGAGTGTTCCAGTAGTAATCCCAACTAATGGCTCTGCGATCGGGCCACAGAGCGGAACGCGGTCCCCGCATCATGGCATGGGCGGTGTCGAAGAGAAGCAGTGCGGCCAGCATCGAGCGCGTCTTGAGGGTAGGAAAGCGGTTGATTGCCCACAGCGTCAGGTCCGAGGACACACGGGTATTCTCCTGGAGCAGTTCCACGCCCTTCGGTCCGCCGAACCGCGCCAGGAACACTTCGGTGGCCAGGGCTATCGGGTCCCCCGGTGCTACCGGAAAGACGATGTTCGGGGAGCGCGATATGTTCACCTCGCCCAGCTTGTCAACGTTCTCGTCCGCCAGTGCCTGCGCTAACTTCGCTAGGCGCCCGACGCCGCTGTCTGTGGCATTCAGATACAGGACCACTGACGGATGTCCCGAGTCCAGGTTGCGCGTAAATGCGAGCCGTCCATCCTCCGCGGCCCGCTGGGAAGTCAGCGGGGCGACAACGCGGCGGATAATCTCATCGCCCACATCATCACGTTTAGGTTCGATGGTCAGGACGGACCAAATCATAGTTTTGTCGGTGTGTTGCTGCACGGCACGGGTACGGGTTCCTTGATGAACTGTAGTAGTTGGCGTTCCGCGGCTCATATCATCCCCTATGACGTCAGTACGTGTGAGGACTACACAGTGTCGGTAAGAAGTGCGGGAAGGTGTCATCTCACGAAAAGTCGCTCATTTGGGCGCTGAGGGGCTTTCACTGCGTCCGCAGTGCGGTTAGGTTGGTGCGAACCGCCGAACCGCCGAACCGCCGATGCGCACTGCACCAGTGACAGTGCAGGAATCCTGAAGCGCCTGGTTCGAACGAAGCGCCGCGGGGCGCGCTGGCACGCGGACCCCTGAACGACGCCGATATCTAAGCCGGGCTACCGCCCGTGCACCGGCCGGGCGTTCGCAGGAGGTTGGCCGACCTCCTCAACGGTGTGCCCGGTGCATGCCATCGCGGTGACGCTTGCCCGTTCGATGCGCGAGACGGTGAACCACCGCATCGCGTTGCGCAGCCTGCACCACCCCACCAAATGCCACTGGCCGTTGGTGGAGGCGAACAGCACGGGCTCGACGTCGCGCGTAGTCATTGCGCCGTCCTTGGCGGTGTAGCGGATGCGGGCCACCCGCTGCTCGGCCATTGCTTCCTCCAGGGCGGACCGGATGGCCCGCGAGGAAGCAGGCGGGGTGTTGACCCACACTCGGGAAGCCAGTTCATCGGCCCGTGCCCGGGTCCGCGGGTCGAGGACGTCCATGATCTTACGGATCCCGGCGGAGGCGAGGTCAGCGTAGGGCGCGTCCGACGCCGCAGAGACAGCGGCCATGAGCGCCACCGCCTGGGCGGGGGAGAGGGTGACGGGTGGCAGGGAGCCGCCGCTCGCCAAGCCGTATCCGCCGCCGGGCCCCGGGCGGGACCAGATGGGTGCGCCGCTGTTCTCCAGAGCGTCGAGGTCCCGCTTGACCGTGCGCACGGAGACACCGAACTCCCGCGCCATGCGCTCGGCCGAGCAGCCCCGGTTGCCGCTGCGGCGCAGCATCTCGGAGAGGGCGACGAGCCGCTCGGTCCGCTTCACGCGGACACTCCAAAATTCATGACATAAATAGTGACATGCACCTGACCGAAGGACGGTGGAAGGTAGGAACATGAACACTACGAAGAGCCCCATCGTCCTGATCGCCGGCCACTGGCTGGGTGCCTGGGCCTGGGACGAAGTCCTCGAACACCTCGCCGCCGGGAACGCTCGGGCGACAGCGCTGACCCTGCCCGGACTCGACCCGGAAGATTCCGCCCGCACGGCCCGGACTCTCGACGAGCAGGCAGCGGCGATTACCGACGTCGTCACCCGACTGGGCGAGCCGGTGACCCTCGTGGCGCACAGCGGCGCCAACTTCCCGGTCAGCCTCGTGCTGGACCGGCATCCTCAGCTGATCCACCGGATGGTGTGGGCCGACTCCGGGCCTGTGGGGCCGGGAAGCGTCTTCCTGCCCGGCTTCCCGGAAGATGCGGCTGAGCTGCCGCTTCCGGCCTTCGGCGATTTGGGACAGCAGGCGAGCCTCGACGGCCTGAGCGACGAGGTCCTCGGCCGGTTCCGGAACCGGGCCGTGCCGGAACCCGGACCCGTGCTGCGCCAGCCCCTCGAACTGGAAAACGATGCCCGCCGCCAGGTCCCCACCACGCTGGTGTGCTGCTCGATTCCGGGCGCACAGATGATGGAACTGGCCCGCTCGGGGCACCCCATGTTCGCCGAAACCGCGGAACTCACGGACGTGGAGATCCTCGACCTCCCCACCGGGCACTGGCCCATGTGGAGCCGGCCGCGTGACCTGGCGGAAGTCATTGCCGCTACGGCCAGCTGAGGCGATCCGTCAGCTCCTCGGCGCCTCAGGGCCGGTGGGCCAGCGCAGCAGGGCAGCAGCGTCGACGCCGTGGGGGAGGACGCCGTCGGGCACCAGCAGAAGACTGGCATCGGTCAGGGCAGCCGCACGGACCAACGCTGCCGGTGCAGGGACCTGGCCCAGGACCTCAGCACCGAGGGACTGCTCCGGGGCGCTGGCCACCCAGGGTTCGGCTCCGAGGGCCAGCAAATGGTGGTCGGCCAGCGCGGTGTCATTGAGGATCATGAGCTCCACCTGGGCCTGCTGCAGGGCATTCAGCACCCCGCCGAAGCCGGTGACGGACTCCGGGTTGGCCTGCCCCTGCTGCTGGGCCAGACGATCCATGATCTGTTCCTGCTCTGCAGCCCACAGCAGGGCAATGCGTTCCTGGACTTTGTCCTCGAAACTCCTGCGGCCGGCTCCGGACACAGGAATGTGGGAATCGACCATGCTGACCAGTGGCTTGTGGGATTCGGAGAGCTGGTCCCGTACGAATCCCCGCGCCCGGACATCACCGGCAAGCACGATCAGCCTGGCTCCGCTGCTGTCAGCAATCCGGTCGATCTCCTCGGCGACCTGATCCGCGTTGCGCCGCCAGATCTGCTCGGTCTGCCGCTGGAACTTGTCCTGTGACCAGCCGCCGGCGGGGAGCTTGGTGATGTCCTCTTTTTCTCCCTCCACATCTTCGACGGAGGACTCTTCGCGGCCGACAAAGTGCAGGCGGATCTCGGCGTCCTCCCGGGAGACTTCCGCAACAATGTAGGGCAGTTCCTCGGGTCGGTGCTTGAGCAGCGGCAGTAGATCGGGAACCGGGTCCACAGAGACCCGCTCCGGCAGCACCAGCGGTCCGGGCAGGACTTCGTTCAGGGCCACCGTGCCCTGCTGGACGAGGAGGTAGCGCGACACAGGGGAAGGAAATCCGTCGGCGGGAAGTACCGCGGTTTCCGCGGCTTCCTGGTCCTCCGGCGGTGCGCCCTGTTTGGCCAGTGCCCTCCTGACATCGCCCGGACGGACCTCGGCGGCTTCCAGACTGTCCACACTCCCCGCGGAAGCGTCTATGTAGGCGACACACCAGGGGCCCCTGCGCCGGTAAAGGTCAGCAAATTCGTGGAGTTTCCGGGTCATGACGATCTCCTTCCGCAAGGCCTGCGGCCCCACAGCGAATCAATCCGTGCCCCACGCTAGCACCGGCGTCGGCGGCATTTATAGGTGCGGCGAAGCTGCTGCCCACCTTGCCGCGGACTCTCTCCGGGCGTTTACGGCTGGCCGCAATCTGCCTAGGACCTGATGCTGCCGATAACGCGGGCCGGCACCCGGGATCTATCTCCCGGACGCCGGCCCGCCGCCGTCGTCGTATCTGCGAACCTAAACCTTCACCTTCGCCGCGAACTGCCGGCCCGGCGCCGTCCGGGCATGTGTTCCGTAGATCATCAGGCCGACGAACGTCAGGCCGCCCACCAGGTTGCCAAGCACCGTGGGGATTTCGTTCCAGATCAGGTAGTCCATCAGCGTGAACTCGCCGCCGAGCATCAGGCCGATGGGGAACAGGAACATGTTCACCACGGAGTGCTCAAAGCCCATGTAGAAGAAGAGCATGATCGGCATCCACATGGCGATCACCTTGCCGGGCAGGCTGTCGGACATCATGGCGCCGACGACGCCGGTGGAGACCATCCAGTTGCACAGCACCCCGCGCACAAACAAGGTGAGCATGCCCGCTGCGCCGTGCTCCGCGTAGCCCACGGTCCGTCCTTCACCGAGGTGCCCGATCGCCTGGCCCACCTCGCTCACCTCGGACGAGAAGCCGTAGGTCCAGACGATGGCCATCAGCACTGCAGTGGTCAGCGCACCGGCAAAGTTGCCGACGAACACCAGCCCCCAGTTCCGCAGCATCGAGTTCAGGGTGACGCCGGGCCGCTTGTCCAGCCAGGCCAGCGGCACCAGGGTGAACACACCGGTCAGCAGGTCGAAGCCCATCAGGTACAGCATGCAGAAACCCACGGGGAACAGGAGCGCGCCGAGCAGCGGCGACCCGGTCTGCGTGCTGACCGTGACGGCAAACGCCGCCGCCAGCGCCAGGATGGCACCGGCCATGTAACTGCGGATCAGGGTGTCCCTAGTGGACAGCATCACCTTGGAGTGCCCGGCGTCGATCATCCGGACCGCGAAGTCCTTTGGAATCACATAACTCATCGCCGGCCCCCTACCACTGGTACTTCAGGAACTTGCCGTCGATGATCACGCGGACGCGGTCGCCGTCGGGATCTTCGCGCCGGGTCAGTTCGACGTTGCAGTTGATGGCACTCATGATGCCGTCGCCGAATTCCTCGTGGATGGCTTCCTTCAGCGCCGGCCCATACACGGCGAGAAGCTCGTAGAAGCGGTAAATCGTGGGGTCATCCTTCAGCGAGTCCCCGGCAATCCGGTACGGCTGCTCCTGCAGTGCCAGCACGGTGTCCTCGTCCAGGTCCAGCAGTTCGCCCGCCTTCTCGGCCAGTTCGGCCGGCACCGGATGCGAACCGAGCAGCGCGGCGATGGTCCACAGCAGTGGCCGGTCCAGCTGCTCGGCAATCTCAGCCCAGGAAGAATCCGAACGGGCGACGGCGCTGCGCACGTTGAGCGTGGCCTGGTCTCGTGTCGCGTTCCAATTAGTCATTTCGATCTCCTCCTGAGTTGCTTTCCGGCACTTGCCGCGAAATCAACGTAGAAGCCGGATGAACACGCCACCCAGGCTTTTTGCGAAGACCAGTCAGCAAAAAACGCAGCGAGCCCACCGTTTTACCTGCTCGAAACAACCAGGCAACGGACCAGCCTTCCAGGGTTCGTAGGGTGTTGAAGTGGGGGCCGTGTGAGAATCCAAGGAAAGGGCAGGAAATGGATCTGCTGACACAGGTGGTCCGTGAGGCGCCGGTTCCGCTGTGGGTCATCGACTCACAGGGCCTCGTGTCCCTGGCGAACAAGGCAGCCATCCGGTTCCTCGGCTACAAGGCGGAGGACGACGTCGTTGGCGGTCCCAGCCATGACCTGCTGCACTGCCGCCGCCCGGACGGAACCCCGTACCCCAAACACGAGTGCCCGATTGTCGGATCCGGCGGCACCGCCCCGGCATCCGAGTGGTTCGTGACCCGAGCCGGCGACGCGCGGCCGGTGCAGTGGACCACCCGGAGCATCGGGCCAGGCCTGGGCACGCTCCTGAGCTTCAGCCCCCGGCCGCGGACCCAAAAGCAGATCGTGCGCGAGCTGCGCAGCCGCGGGCCGGCGCCTCGGACCCCCGCCGTGCAGGTCCGTGCCGAACTGCGCGAATCCCTGTGCCGCACCATCGCATCCCGGTTCACGGATCCGGAATTTACGACGGCGGAGCTCGCCGCTGCTGCGCACCTGTCGGTTCGGTCGGTACAGGCGCTGTTCGCTGAGGCCGGGACCTCGCCCGCCGCCGAAATCCGCCGCGTCCGGCTGGAGCACGCCCGGACACTCCTGGCACAGGGCCATGCCGTGCAGGCTGCGTGCCTGGCTTCCGGGTTTCTGGATCCGGGCACCTTCGGCCGGGCCTTCCGGCAGCGGTTCGGCTGCGCGCCCAGCCAGGTGCCGGCGTCGTTGGCCCGCAACTAGATATTGAGGGGACCCCTATGGCGGGAGCCGTCTTCAGGCATCCTGGCGCAGGTTGTTGCCCGCGGTTTCACCGCCGTCGATGGCGATGGCGGCTCCGGAGACGAACCGGGATTCATCCGAGGCAAGGTATAGGACCAATGAGCTGATCTCCTCCACCTGCGCAGCCCGGCCCGCAGGAATCTGGCTGACGCCGCGCCGCAGGCCAGCGGTCAGAGCAGTCTCCACGGACCCGGGATGGATGGAGTTCACCCGAATACCGTCCGGGCCGAAATCGAGGGCGGACGTCTTCGTCAGGCCCTGGACCCCCCACTTGGCAGCGGCATACGCGGCGCGGTTCTTGAAGCCCACCAAACCGGCGATCGAGGAAACGTTGATGATGGATGAGGAGTCATTCCTGCGCATCTGCGGCACGGCGGCCTTCATTCCGAGGAACGTCCCGGTCAGGTCGATGTTGATCGTGCGGTTCCAGTCTTCAATGCTGGCGTCCTCCGCGTTTCCGGGAGTGTAGATCCCGGCGTTGTTGACCAGGACGTGCAGGGCCCCGAACTGGTCAACGGTGGATTCGACGGCGGCGAGCCAGTCGCTGAATCTGGTCACGTCCAACCGGGAGAAAGCAGCGGCGTTGCGGCCGGCGGAGTCGTTGATTTCCCGGGCCAGCTCCCTTCCTGCCGCCTCTTGCAGGTCCGCGATCATAACGCTGGCACCCTGCGCGGCGAGCACCCTGGCGTGTGAAGCGCCCATGCCCTGGGCTGCGCCCGAGATAAGCGCGACCTTGCCGGCCGCCCGGCCGGCGGAAGCGGCTGGTTCTGCCGGAGGGACCTGTGGAAGTGGGCTGGAGATGTACTCGCTCATGACCGCCACAGTAGAAGCCGGGCTGCGCATCAAAGGGGAACCGTTCCATTCAACGGTATGATCGGGATCACGTTTTTGGAGCCCGTGCAGAGTAGCGCACGGCTCTGCCGGTGCGGTATCTGCGAAAGGTGGCACGGTGGCCAACTCGCCCTCGGGAGAATCTGTGGTTAACCGCGTAGTGCGCCTGCTGGCCGCCTTCAGTGACGAGGAGCCGGCGCTCCCGCTTCGGAAGCTGGCCCGGGAGGCGAACCTTCCGGTCTCCACGGTCCACAGGCTGGTCGCCGAGCTTGAAGTGGAGGGTTTGCTGGAGCGGGACGCCGAGAAGCGGGTCCGCCACGGGCACCGGCTCTGGGAGCTGGCCAGCCGCGGATCCCGCGCAGCGAACCTCCGCGAAGCCGCCCTGCCGGTGATGGAGGACCTGCTGGCCCACAGCGGCCAGCACGTCTCGCTGGGGGTTCTTGAGGGGACGGATGTGCTTTACATCGAACGCCTCGCTTCGGACGCATCCACCGTGAATATCACCCGAGTTGCCGGCCGGCTGCCAGTGCATGGCTGCTCCGCCGGCCTCGTTTTTATGGCCCATGCACCGGAGGAGGAGCAGGACCGGTTCCTGCACCGGCGGCTGGAAAAGCTGACCGAATCAACCGTCACCGATCCTGAGCAGCTGCGGGGTGTCCTTGCTGCGGTCCGGCAGTCCGGTTTCTGTTCGATGGCCGGCATCATCGTTGAGGAATCCAGTGGGATCTCAGTCCCCATCTTCGCGCGGCGGGGCCAGGTGGTGGCCGGGTTGACGGTGATCGTCCCGCTTGGCCAGGAGGCCCTGCCGGCAATCGTTCCGCAGTTGAAGATGGCTTCCCGGGCTATTACCCGCCGCCTTGGCTATGTGCCTGCCGCACCGGGGATGCAGCGGCGCAGTGTTCAGTCCCAGGGTCGTGTTTAGGAGCCGGCCCTCCCGGCGGTTCCGGCAAGGTCAGGCGCGCCCGCCAAACCATCCGGTCGATGATCCTCCCCGCCGTGCGATCCCATTTGATCCGTTCAATGGATCGTACGTTCGAATGAACGGAACACGCTGGCCGAATCCAATGTGACCCCTGTCACGATCGGAGCGAACAGTTCCATTGCACCCGTCCGATCGAAGGGACCACCCATGCGCATCCTCAACGGTGAGAACGCAGGCAAGTACGACGTCGTCGTCGTGGGCTCAGGAGCCGCAGCGCTGACCGCCGCCGCCACTGCCGCCGTCGCCGGTCAATCCGTCCTGGTGCTGGAGAAATCCGCCCTGCTGGGCGGGACCTCCGCCGTATCGGGCGGGATGCTGTGGGTGGTGGACAACCACTACGCCCGCCGGGCCGGCTTCAGCGACTCCAAGGCCGCCGGCCGCCGGTACGTGGAGGCTATAGCCCGCGGCCTCGGACGGGCCGAGCTGATGGACGCGGCCCTCAAACACGGCGATACCATGCTGCGCTTCGCCGAGGAGGAGCTGAACGTTCGGTTCATCTTCCTAGACAACTTTCCGGACTACCGGCAGGACCTGCCCGGCGCTGTGCCCGGCGGCCGCACCGTGGAGCCCGAACTGTTCAACTACCGGGAAGCCCTCGGCGACATTGCCTCGCACATCCGCACCGACGGCCGTCACCCGTACACCATGCAGGAGTACGAGGAATGGGGTGCCTTCACCGCCTTCCCCTGGGACCAGCTCAATGCCCGTCAGGATGCAGGCATTGCAGCCAAGGGGCATGCCCTGGTCTCCATGCTGGTGGCAGCCTGCCTGAGGAACGGCGTCCATCTGGCCGTCGAGGCCCGCGCCGAACGGCTGCTGACCCGCAACGGCAGGATCACCGGAGTGAGCCTTGAGGACGGCACGGAGATCAGTGCAGGATCCGGGGTGATGCTGGCCGCCGGCGGGTTCGAATGGGACCGGCCGCTGGCCGACTCGATGCTGGCCAGCCGCCTAATCACGATGTGCTCCCCGCCATCGAACACCGGAGACGCCCTGAAGATGGGCCAGCGCATCGGAGCCATGACCCGCGGGACCCGAGAAGCGTGGTGGGCGCCCATGTCCTTTACCGGCGGAGTCCGGGACGGCGAACCGGTCGGCTCGCTGCTGCGGTTCGAACGGCAGGGGCCGGGCTCCATTATGGTGAACCGCCACGGCGTACGGTTCGCCAACGAGGCGCAGAACTACAACGACCTCGCCCGGGTGCTGCAGTCCTGGGACTCGGCGAACAACCAGACGCTGAACACCCCCGCCCACGTGGTCTTCGACCAGTCTTACCTGGAGCGCTACGGAATCCTGGACCACCGGGCGGGCCAGCGGACCCCGGACTGGCTCATTGAAGCCCCGACCCTGGCGAAGCTCGCGGTGAAGATCGGCGTTCCGGGAGACGCTCTTGAGGCCACTGTTTCACGGTTCAACGCCCACGCACTGGCCGGGGCGGACCCAGACTTCGGCCGCGGCTCATCGGAATACGACCGCTACTGGGGTGATGCTGAGAACGCCTGGCCTAACCCCTCACTGGGCCCGCTCCAGTACGGCCCGTACTACGCGCTCGAAGTGGTCAACGGCGCCTTCGGTACCTGCGGCGGACTGGCCACCAACGGCACCGGCCAGGTGCTCGACGTCGACGGCGAACCGATCGAGGGACTGTTCGCAGCCGGCAACACCACCGAAAGCCCGTACTCCGCCGGCTACCCCGGAGCCGGCGCCACCCTTGGCCCGCTCATGACCATGGCCTACCTGGCCGGCCGCAGGCTGGCCGGGCAACCCGCCTCCTACACCCAGGACCGGGTGGTCTCCGCATGATCAGGCACATCGTGATGTTCCGGTGGAAGGACTCCTTCACGCCGGCCATCCGCGACCAGTGGACAGCAGGTCTGGACGCCATGCGGGACAACATCCCCGGGATGCTCCGGCTCGTTCACGGACCGGACATCATGCACACCGAACGGTCATGGGACCACGTCATCATCGCGGACTTCGCCACCCGTGAGGACATTGCTGTCTACAACACACACCCCCTCCACGAGGCCATCAAACCGTTCTCCCTGCCCAACGTGCAGGACCTCGGGTATGTGGACTTCGAACTCGACGATCCAGCCTTGGATCCAAGCGCAAAGGACATCTCATGAGTCTTCCCCTGCCCAAGGCCCACCGCCCAGACGGAGCCTCACCCCTCGTCCAGGAGACCGGCTCCGCCGATGCCGCCGCCAGCCATGAACCGCCCCGGACCCCGCGCAAGGCCGCCCTCGCCTCCTTTCTCGGCTCCACACTGGAGTACTACGACTTCTTCATCTACGGCACGGCGGCCGCCCTGGTCTTCCCGCAGTTGTTCTTCCCCACCGCTAACCCGGCGGTGGCCACCATCGCCGCTTTCGCCACCTTCGGCGTCGCCTATATCGCCCGCCCCCTGGGCGGTATGGTCATGGGCCACTTCGGCGACCGGATCGGACGCAAGAACGTCCTGCTGTTCACTCTCCTGCTGATGGGCGGAGCGTCGCTGGCGATCGGCCTGCTGCCCACCTACGAACAGATTGGGATTTGGGCCACCGTGCTCCTGGTCGTCGGGCGCCTGGCACAGGGATTCTCAGCCGGCGCCGAATCCGCCGGCGCCTCTTCCCTGACCATTGAGCACTCGCCGGAAGGCCGGCGCGGGTTCTTCACCTCCTTCGTGATGACCGGATACGCCTCCGGCATGGTGCTTTCCACGCTGGTTTTCATTCCGATCTCCGCGCTGCCCGAGGAGGATTTGCTGAGCTGGGGCTGGCGGGTGCCGTTCCTGCTCTCCGTCGCCGTCCTGGCCCTGGCTTTCTGGGTACGAACGAAACTGGATGAAACACCGGTGTTCGAGGAGGAAGTAGCCCAGGCCGGTGCCGTCAGGAAACTCCCGGCCCGCGAAGTCCTGAAATACCAGGGCGGTGACGTGCTGCGGGTGCTGCTGATGTCCATCTTCTCCGTGATGCAGACTGTGTTCACCGTCTTTGGGCTCTCTTACGCCACAGACCAGGGCGGATTTGAACGGACGTCCATCCTCACCGTCAACGCGGTTGCGATCGGCTTGTCCATGGCCGCCATGCCGCTGGCGGGCCGGCTCTCCGACCGGATTGGACGCCGTCCGGTCATGCTGACCTCCATGCTGGGCTGTGCAGGCTGCATCTTCCTCTACTTCCTGTCCCTGGGCACAGGCAACATCTGGATCGTCTTTGCCGTGTCCGTGCTGTTTATGACAGTGCTGTACTCAGGATTCAACGGCGTCTGGACGTCCTTCTTCGGTGAGCTGTTTGCCGCCCCGGTCCGGTACTCCGGGATGGCCATTGGCAACCAGCTTGGGCTGGTGGTTGCAGGCTTCGGCCCCATGATCGGCGGCCTGCTGCTGGTTGACGGTGCCTTCGGCTGGATTCCGGTGGCTGTCTTCGGCGGCGTCTGCGCCCTCGTATCTGCCGGCGCCGTCCTCAGCTCCCGGGAAACTGCCCATACCCCGATCAAGGAACTCGGTGGACCCTACCTGCAGGCCACCCGCCGGCCCTGACCTACGCGGCTTGGCGGGCCAGGTTGCCGGCCGAACCGGTCGCGGCCGGCCCCATTCACACCACACGGCCACTGCACCGGCACTGAAATCTGCCGGCGGCGGTTTCCCACGCAAGGAGATAACCATGAGCGCCAACCCAACCCCTTCCTCCCACCCCGCCCTGGCACCGCAGGCCAAATGCGACGTGCTCGTCGTCGGCTCCGGGGCCGCCGGTATGGCGGCCGCCATTAAAGCGGCACACGAGGGGTTGACCGTGATCGTGGCGGAGAAATCCCCCCACTTTGGCGGCACCACCGCCCTGTCCGCAGGTTGGGCCTGGGTGCCAGGCAACCCGAAGGGGGCCGCCGCTGGAGACACCCGGGCCGAGGCCGAGCAGTACCTGCAGGAATTGGCGCCGGATACCTACAACGAGACCGGTGTGGCCGGATTCCTCGACACTGTGCCGGAGGCCATCGATTTCTTCGAGAACCACACCGAGGTCGTCTTCAGCTACCCCGAGAAGGCGCCGGATTACCAGATGGACCTCCCGGGTGCGAAGCTTGGCGGGCGGGCCATCCTGCCCGCCGACGCCGACGTCCGGATTCTGGGGGACCGCCGCCGCGAGCTGCAGCCCTACCTGAGCTCTTACACAGTCTTCGGGTACATGCCGCAGGTGGGGCCGGACCTCAGCCAGTTCCTGCATGCGAACCAGTCGGTCAAGTCCTTCACCTA